>JBFXGD010000320.1:0-2541 GCA_050178385.1 Calditrichaceae bacterium | reverse complement strand
CCGCTCCGAAAAGTAAGAGAATCATATATCGGATCAGATCCTGTGTAAAGAATTCCTTCCTGATGGATGTGATCATGGTTAATATTTGCGGCTCGTATGTCTCCCCTGGTTTTACAAAACTCATCATCTGGCCGGCAAGCCACATTAAAATACCGAGACCAAAAAATCCGCTCAGAATCAACAATAAATTTTTATGTTTTTTTAAAGCATCACCATTGAGATCTATTTCGGATAAATACTTTAATCCGAAAGCGGCGAGGAAACTAATGATAAACATGGTCACTGTAACACTCATCATCGGGGCGCGAAATTTATTAAAAAACGGCACATCATAATAGAAGATGCTGTAAAAGGACTGAAAATGCCGCCCAAAAGACAATAGAACAAGAAACAGGGCAAATAATGAAAGACTAACAATCAACCTGTTTTTTCTGTATGCGAATAATCCAAGGAAGGCGAGCAGAATACTTAGCACTCCCATATACTCGTAACTCTGGGTAAAGGGCATATAGCCCCAATATCCGGGGACTGTGCGGTTTCGTAATTGCGGGACTCCGCTGCCCTTGTATTCTTCACCGGACATTCCGCCATAAAATCTCGGTACGATCCAGGTGAGAATTTCGGATGGATGGGTTGACCATTGTGTGGCATATTCCAGGGTGACACCGTCTGAATTTGATTTGTTTGTTGTTTCGTTGAGCGAGATGGTTGTTTTTCCCCGTTTAGAATAGGGGAGATATTCCTTAGCCAGAAACAAGGGCTGCGCGGACATGGTGATGCTCAGTATAATAGCGGCAATCAATAGTCCGGCAGATTTCAGGAAAAGAGTATATTTCTTTTCCATCAGGTCCTTTATAAAAGGATAAATACCGATCGAAAAAACCAGCAGGCCGGTATAAAATACAATCTGATAATGTTGAGTGCGTATCTGAGTTCCAAACGCCAGGGCAAACAAAGCAGCCGAAAGAAAATTCCGTTTATCCAGAAAATGGAAAAACGTCAGGGTTACCCAGGGAAGTACCATAAGCGCCCGGAACTTTGTAAAATGACCTTCGAGATAAAGCGATTTATAATGCGGCATGAGAATAAAAATTAAAGTGGCTGCAAGACTGACCAGAGGGGACATTTTTAGATAACGGAAGAGCAGATATGACCCAAGCGCCGCAAATAAATAATATATGAACACAGTATTAAAAATTCTGCTGAGTATGTTCAGAAGATTGTCAACCGAAAATGTGACGGGATTTGAGCGGTGATAGGTGGGCATTCCTGAAAAAATATATGGATTCCATAATGCCTTCTCACCGGTATTTTCGGCAAACTCACTCAATTGATGGGTTTGGCCAATGGAAGCGATGACATCTACTCCCTGAGGACTCAGGCCGTCTATCACGAGCGGTTTTAGCAGAAATACCAGAAAAATAATGATCAGAACCGTAAACACAATATCCTGTTTACGATCAGACAATATTAAACTTTTGTTTTCTTTTTTAGCAACAGGTGCCGGTTTTTGCTTTTTTCTCCCCTTAGCCATAAAATCTCCCTGTCTGGAATTTAAGATTGCCGGAAGCAATTATTTCTGTATTAAAATAACAAATGCAGGTCATTTGTAATAATTTTTTTTGAAGCCGGTTTTTTCTTCTTTTTTTAACCATACGCGGCGGATATAATTATAAATAAATCCCATGCCGTATCCGTATATCTGAGCCGGCATTACAACGGGCAAAAGAAATGCGGGCGCGAGTGAACGATATTTACGTACCGCGTCCACCATCGAAAAAAGTAAAACGAGCAGACCTGAAAGAATACCCGCCATTAAAAGTAATTTTGAAATCATCCAAAAGGGCGCGCTGATCAAAACCAGGGCAGATAAAAATGTACCGGCGGCGGGTAGAGCATGGAGGGGTTCCAGCATGGAGGCGTCTATCTTATATAGATTAATGCGGGCGACACCCCAATTGAACACCTGTCTGTAAAAACGGCGGAGATTCGTGCGCCGCTTGTGGTAAACCGGTGCTTCTTCGATAAAAATCACTTTTGCTCCGCTTTTGATGATCCGATGGCTGAATTCAATGTCTTGCCCATGTCTTAATGACCCGAATCCGCCTATTTTATCCCACAGCGACCTGCTGATCCCCATATTAAAAGAACGGGGATAAAATTTCGCCAGTTTTTTGCCTTTTCTGCCCCGTAGACCGCCAGTTGTGATGAACGAAGTCATTGAATAATCGATTGCTTTTAGCAGCGCCGGGAAATCATCTCGATAAGTATCAGGTCCGCCAAAGGCATCTGCTTTCTGCAGATTGACAGCTTCCGAAATATTCTTAAGCCAGCAGGTGGGAACAGTCACATCAGAATCAATAAATATGAAGAAATCACCCTTCGCGTTTTTAACGGCCAGGTTTCTGGCGGCACCGGGACCTTGATTCTTCTGGCTCACATACCTGAGCGAATAGACCGCGGTCTGCATAAAAGATTCAACAATTTCCCGTGTCCGGTCTGTCGAACCATCGTCTGCGATAATTATTTCGAACTGATCGC
>JBFXGD010000319.1:0-2550 GCA_050178385.1 Calditrichaceae bacterium | reverse complement strand
GATACCTGTCGACTTGCCGAAAACAAGGGGTATCTTCAAGCCGAGCATTGGCGTTACTGTTTGACGGCAAATTGCCGGACTTTGTTGTCAGTGAATAAGATATTCTCATTTTACGCTGAATAGTTACGTTCCGGAAATAAAAACTCCAAATGTCGAAACAACGAAAAACAAGTTGAGTGCTGATTGTAAAAACTTCAGATCCCCATAAAGTTTCGGCTCCAGAATCCGTGTCGTCAGGATGCTGACAATAAATGAAATGAAAAGAGTGAAGAGATTGGATAAATACAACAGCGAAAATTGTTTAAGCTTAGACCAATAGCTTAAAAAATATTTAAAATCCAAGTAATTACAGGTCATATGCATGATTGTCGCTCTTGATTCATTCGCCCATAGCATACCGCGTCTCATGTAATGCAAAAATCTTGAGCGTGAAAAATTCATAATTTCTGAAACCATATGCCTGTTTCCGGATGGATTTGATTTCATGATCACGGAAATCGATATTTATAAATATATAAATTAAGTTATATGAAAACGCATTGTTGGTCCAGTAAATTTTTGTTCTTTTGAAGGGGGAATTTTTCCAAACGGAAAGTGAATCCCAGGTCGATACGCCAAGCTCGGAATACGATCACCAGGAAATCTCGATACTGCTGTTGGTCCGGCAATGTAGGAGATATGGGTTCGTCCGGTTTGTAAATGGCGCTGAGATTCAGAAAAAGACGGAGAGGGCGAGACGTAATCGTTTCTGCCCTCTTCAAGATCTTTTGACCTGACTTGTGGTCGGGGCTTTATTCTTTGGAACCTAGTACATGATCAAAAAGATTTTATCGAACAGCTGATCGCATGTCCTCAGTAACATCAAAAAAGATGCGCCAATAACATCAGCCTTATAATGATGTATTTCTTTTCCGTAACCCGACTAAGCTTGCCAGACCTGCGCCTAAAAACCACAACGCCGACGGAATCGGGACAACAGTGTTCCCGCCTATAAACTCAGAAGTTTGATCAAGAAATTCGGTACTCTGGACATGGACGGCAAATATATATTCGCCGTTGGAGCTGGATGTCGACGTTGTAAGAAAATCATCGATCTCAAGCGCGTCATCCGCCGACAGCACAAAAGTGGCCGTTGCTGTTTGACTTCCACCGGCGCCGAAATCCAATATGCCGTCATAATACCCGGATCCATCGGCTCTGAATGTTGAACTTGTGGTGTTGAATTGATAAGAAAGCGTTGCGTCCGGTGTCGTGGAACTGATGGATAGGTTCGTAATGCCTTCAGTGGTATTGAAATAAAACCACTGTAAATCCGCTCCCGAACCCAATACGTCTGTATTCAGCGTGACTTCAAATTGAATGTCATCATCCAGGTCAGTTAATTCGACAGTCCCGAAATCAGCCGTTTCAAAAGGGTCATAATTTGAAAATGCCGTATCCAGATTCACTGTTATCGCGGCGTTAACGATTGCCGGCAGCGAAATGACAGCAAACGACAGCAGCAGAATAGCCATTTTGGTTTTATTTTTTATCATAATCTGTCACCCTTCCTTTTAAGATTTTTTATGTAAACAGCTCTATCTTTCGGCAAAATGGTTTCCTGACCTAAAAACTGCATTTATGGAAGGGTAATCTCATTCTGCAACAGTAAAAACAGATTCTCGGCTCGCATTTGGTGCTTCCAGGACTCCGCTGGATACCGGTCATATCCGTCCTGGCTATTTTTGCAGATTTCAGGTATAATAAATATGGTAGCTAATTATTTAACCTCGTTCATTCGTCGCCGCAAACCGATGAGACCGACAAGGCCGGTGCTCAATAGAAGCGCTGCACCAGGGATGGGGACGGGCGCGACATCGGAGTTGATAACGATAAGATTTTGATAATCATCCGGGCTGAATTGCCATTGATTTTCAGCCAGCCTGGTGTATGCATAGTCTATGAAGTTTGAGCCGCCGTCGACGCTGAAATAAAAACCAAAGACACCGGAGCCATCGACATCAAGTGTGTTTCCTGCGCTGACACCGCGTGTTATCGAGATGTTTGTCGAACCGTCATAGAAAAGTTCGGCTTCTGTTTGGGCGCTGTTAAGTAATGTAAAAAAATCAGTTGAATCATTGAGATCGTAAATTCCAAACTCTAAATTGGGAATTGGTGATCCGAACGTAATGGAAAACTGTGTTGATTGGCCGTCTGTGATAACCCATGGCGTCGTGAGTGATGCGGATGCCGGAATTGAAAAAGCAATTAAAATTCCAGTCAAAACGACTGAAGTCAAGAATTTTTTCATGAAATCCTCCTTATCTGGGGTAGATGGATAACTTTTATATATCTCATCCCTACCTGCTTTAACCACTCAACGCAATACGGCGGTCGTATCATTTTTTTAATCATATTTCCGAAAGCTGTAAGAAAAAAGTATTATAATAGGATATAATCAACATTGACGTCGCTGCTCGTGATCCGGAACAAGTCGGCTGTTGGCATATTTCAGTTTTTGAGCGGTAGTAGGATGTATCCGGAGTGTTACAGAATGCGGTGTGGGAAAAT
>JBFXGD010000318.1:0-2553 GCA_050178385.1 Calditrichaceae bacterium | reverse complement strand
TCGCACCGTAAAACTGCCTGCTCACCGTCAGCGAAGGAACCCTGCCTCGCTTTGTCCTGATTGGTTCCTGGCTTTTGGAAGCATCCTTTCGGCAACGGCCGTCCGTAAGCTTTATCTCGCCGGTTTCTTCATCGACGCGACCAATCAATCTCCGGGTTGATCTCGACTGCTTCTTTTCCTTATCCCATCGGGATACAGACTCATAGGCATATGTTATGCCTGATCGCTTGTCCAACTGTTTTACTATGCCCATGGCTGTTATCGTTATGTGTACAACATATAATGCATAACGATCATATATCCAAAGAAATCACATACTATTTTGCGGAAAAACAGCATTTTATGGAGTATTTTCTACGCCAGGCGCGTTAGGCGTTTCGGGAATGCAGGCTTCACCGTCGAGATCGACGACACCACGCTCTCCTTCTTTGCGCGGCCAAAGGCCATGACCGTCACATCTTCCAGTTCCTCGGTCTTTTCAAGGAGCTTCACATCGATGACCGTCTGATTGGTGAGCGCAATGATTTGGGTTTCCATGCCGACAAACGAGAACACCAGCTTTTCGCCCGCTTTGCAGTCGATCGAGTAGGTGCCGTCTGTATCGGTAATAACCCCGCGGGTGGTACCCTCAATGGTCACGGTCACCCCCGGCAGGGGTGCACCGCTCTGGTCGGTCACTTTGCCCCTGATGCGGAGCTGATTCTGGGCCAGCGCTCCCTGAAGCATTGACGCTTCCGGTCGCGGCGAAGGCCCGGCAGCAAACGCCCGATTGCCCGTTTGACGAGGCAATCCGGCAGCCGCCTGTGTGAAAAATAAGAGCAAAAGAATTCCATAAACACGTAACCGTGTTTTAGAAGATAAATCCATATGATTTGGTTTTAGTTAGTTACCGTTATTTACGTATCGATATCAGGTTATCAAAAAAAGCTGTCCAACGAATGGAACTGCACATAATAATTCCCGGCATTTTATTTTGGTATAAACATGCCGTTTCCTAAATTTGAAGTTTAAAGTTCAAAATCAGTAAGCAGTAATCCTGCGGTTCCCAATAGTACGCCAATACTTGTGAACGGAACCGCAGGAGGATTTGCACCGGAAAAGCAAGAGGAAGCATCCGGCATTTTTTAGGCATAGTTCATTTCGGTTTAGGTCATAGGCATGGGGTGTTTTAATTTTTCATAAACAAATGTACTGATATACGAACAAAAAAACAAAACTAAATACGACTTTTTTTCATACCGATGGAAATTAACAATAGGATCAAGGAATTAATTCGCATATTGGCAAACAATAAGCAGAGCGTCTTTTCGAAAACAACAGATATTCCTAAGACTACATTGAATGGAATCGTTTCTCCTCCATTCAATGATCCCTCTTTCAAATCTTTAAGGAAGATCCTTGACGCCTATCCTTCCATAAATACCCAATGGCTCTTATATGGAAAAGGAACTTCAGTACTGACTCTGGAAAAAACTGGTGGGATAAGAGAGCAAAGAGAAGATCAGAGCAATAAAAATACAGAAATTTCTGAAAGAGTATCGCTAATAATTCAGCGACTATCTCCTAATCCGAATAGCTTTGCGACCGACTTGGGGTATGTCAAAAGCCAAACTATTTATGATATCATCAATGGGAAGTCAGCTCCCAGTTATGACTTTTTCCGCCGCTTCATGCTTTCAGAATATTCTGGAATAATAAGTATCAATTGGCTCCTCACTGGCCGTGGAAAGATGATTATCGACACTGAAGTTGATGGTAACTTGGAATCTTCCGGAGATACTACGGAACGCGCCATTTTCAAAATGATCCGCAAAGTTGTTGCAGACAATGCACTATTTGAGGCCAAATTAGAAAAACTGAAAAAAAAGAAGAAAAAAGAATGAGCATTGTCTTTTGTGATATTTAGCCCAATTGATACAGAGAGGATTTAAGAAAAACGATAATATTGTCAACATTTTGAATCTTAACCTCGCAAAGGAGAATCATTATCGTTGTTGCCGGGGACAATATTCCAAAATATTTACAAAATTAGTTTTAGTAAAATGTTTGCCATAAAAAAGATTTCAGAGTGGGTGTATCAATACGATTCGGACCTGAATGATTTTGAAATAGTTCCGGACACAGAGATAGTGAAACCACAAACATTGTTCAAATATTATTCTCTAAATGATTATGCCGTTGATGGGCTCTATCACAGCTACCTTTATGCAACCCATCCTGACCAATTCAATGATCTTTACGATTGCTTTTATGATTTAGTGGAGGCAGATTCTTCACTTGATTATATTTTTGAGCTTTTAGACAGAATACGGGATCCGGCTGAAAATCGTAAAAAGTATGCAGATAATAGCCAAGAATTTATTAACTCCTTTCTTTTATGGCTAAAAGCTTCAATTTATCGATATCATGGAGTGGTTTCAATGACCACTAGTGTTGCGTTAATTTAAAATTGACGGATAAAGTCTTTTTAGCTTGATCCGTGCCTGATGGTTTGTAAATTGCCAATTAATTTTGGCTTTCTTATTATTTCTGTGATTCTCCCACGCTTCAACT
>JBFXGD010000317.1:0-2597 GCA_050178385.1 Calditrichaceae bacterium | reverse complement strand
GTTCCGGTTTAGCGGTTTATTTAGTGTCGCCGCAAGTTGGGTTAAATCACGACATATGTTGACATGAATATAAGAACCGAATAAATAAATTTCAACATGATTGACCTATCAATTTAAAATTTATGATAGTACGCTAAATCTTACAGATCAAATTACGGGGAATATAAAAAATCGTTATTCGTTTTAGATGCTAATTATTCTAAAAACAAAATCAAGTTACATATATTTAATGTTGTTTGAATGCGTGAGATTTCATGTCGGATCATTGTAATATTCAAAAATTATTTATGTTTATGTTAATGATGGGATGATAAATCGAATTGCTTTATATCCTTAGGTTTAAAAATTTAGCCGAAGATAAATACAGTTAATACCCTGACAGTTATTGCCGGGGTTCATTTTTTTTATCCGATTTTTTGGGGGGAAACCATGAAAAAGTTCACTTTCATTTCAGCATTCTTTTTGATCATAACTTTTCTAATGATCGACAGCGCTCCGCTTCAGGCTCAGGAATGGTCTGCCGCGCAGAAGGAAGTCTGGAAAAATGTAGAAGCCTACTGGCAGATAAGCGCGAAAAGGGATCTGCCCGGATTTTTAAGTTATTTTCACAGTGATTACAGCGGCTGGTACAATAAAAGCGCGATGCCTTCAGGCAAGGCGTCTCTTGAAAAATGGATGGCGCCTTCTTTCGCTTCGTCAAAGATTATCGCTTATGATATTTATCCTTTAGCAATTAAAATCTTTGGAAATGTGGCCATTGTTCATTATTACTATTCAGAAATGAGTGAGGACAAAGATGGCAAAAGAAAGAGCGAACAGGGCCGGTGGACGGATATCTTAATGAAACAGGATGCCAAATGGGTGTTAATAGGTGATCACGGCGGAGATAGTTAAACTGCCGCCAATATTCTAAAATAAAGATTTTTACAGCCATCTTCGGCTAAACTTTATTTTAATACTAATAACAATCATTTCCAGTCCTTCCAATTTACATACTCTTCTTAAAAACCTATTCCAAATAGTATATTTGCCCTAATTTTAACATTTTTTAAAAATTAACGAGAAAAATTGATCGTTAATTATAAATAATACTCATCAGCTTAATTGTATGTCCGACAATAAACGTCAAAGCAAATTTTTATTACGGATTTAATATGATTCTTCATAACGCAAAATATATCCGGAAAATTATACCTATGATTTCCGGAAAACATTTCTCCCTAAAAAATTCATATACACGTCTGATATTTTTTCAAATCTAAAATCAGACTTTATACATATAAATTTATTTAATAAGAAAGGACATGAACCAATAAGAATTACTGCAACATGAAACCAACGAGTCTATCAATGAATCATTAAAAGGCCTTGTACATCAATCAGAGCTGAGTTCAGGCATACTACATTGTTTGTCATTTTACTACAACCGCCTGTCGGCGCAAATTACTGGATGCCTGTGAATTATCAAAAATTACAGGAGATTAACAAAAATGAAAAAAGAATTATTGAGAATTTTAGTTTTAATCCACGTCGGGATGCTTATTGTTTTATTGGCAGGAGGCTGTTCTGATGACTCGGGTGGTTCCTCAACAGATCCCATCGATGATACAGGTCTTAAAGGTAAGATAGCCTTTGTTTCTTATGATGACGGAGACGGGGAGATTTATATCATGAATGCAGACGGAAGTAATTTAATTAAGCTTACAGACAATTCAGTTAATGATATCGAGCCTGTGTTTTCGCCTGACGGTTCAAAAATCGCATTCAATTCATGGGGCTATCAGGCACCCAGTGAAATTTATGTGATGGATGCAGATGGGAGCAACATTGTCCAGGTGACTCATGATCCGGTAAATATCAACTACGGGGAAAACAGACCGTCATGGTCTTCGGATGGAACCAGTCTGGTTTTTGAATCTTACCGGGATGCCGAGAGTGAAGATAACGGGACGACTATCATCAACGCGAATCTTTACATCGCGAATGCCGACGGTAGCGGCGGCGATTTCCGGATCACTAATCATCTTTTTTATGATGGCGAACCATCCTGGGCCCCCGACGACAGCAAAATTACCTTTGTCCACGCGCAGGTTGATACCATCAATAATAATCTTTATTCCAGCGGGTATCAAATTCATGTAATGGATGCAAATGGAACCAATTGGGTCAAACTAACCACCATTGGCAGCAGCAATCTTTGTCCAAAATGGTCTCCTGATGGCAGTAATATTGTTTATAGCAGCGATGAAGGCATCTCAGTTGTTAACCTAAACGGAATTTATTCAAATTTAGTAGGATATGGTAGTAATCCCTCATGGTCACCTGACGGGACAAAAATTATTTTTGACGGCGCAAATGATCTCTATATAATGAATTCCGATGGATCAGATGTAAAAATCCTTGAGACAACAGTAGGCGCGCGCCAGGCGGTTTGGACCGAATAGGCTGAGATTCAAATCGATAGCAACCACAGAAGAAATATACAGAATTAAACTTACCAGCCAATAAGGGCTTGTAAAAAATACAAGCCCTTATTCTTTCAGACCTTTATCATCAAATTAAACTCACTGATATCAGCTTTTTTTGTCTAAAATTCT
>JBFXGD010000316.1:0-2668 GCA_050178385.1 Calditrichaceae bacterium | reverse complement strand
AATGGCGTTTTATTCATCTAATAATTTAATCATATGAAAAAGAAAAAAGTGATTTTGGTGCTCTTGTTTGGCCATTTTCACATATATGTATAATAAAAAGATCAAAGAAATATGTTCAGGGAATTCGCGTCAGGGAATTCGGAAAGCAGATTCCCGTCATCTGTCAAATCCATCAGTTTGCATAGCCTGTCATTCCGCTTCAGTGTCCGCAAGATTTATTGTCTATTAATAATATTCTGATCCATTCCGGATTTAACGTGGAAAACATGATGACCAGGCTAATTGATGCTGGTAAGGAGGTCGATTAAAAATAAAAAAATCCTTTTAATAGATCATATCATCCTGATTGAAAAAATCATATATCACCTATATCGGAATAAAAAAAGCAATCCTTAGCCATATTTTACAGGTGATAAATAATTTCCCATCACCAAATTAACAAGATATTTTTTCCCATTCAATATTTCTACATACTTTTTTTCTCTGTATACCCATATACTAATTTATGGATATTATTTCGATTATTTGCTTCAATCTACCCATTTGTAATTCTACAATTTCTCCCGGTTGAGTATTCATGATCGCCAGCGACAGAGGCGCCTGAGATGAAACTGTCATGATATTCAGTTCCTTAAGATCCACGCCACCCGCGTGCGAAAGCAACAATATATTATCTACTTTTCCGCCATCTTTCCATCTCAGGCGAACCAGACTGCCTAAACGCACCCGGTCATTCGTTTCGGAAAAAGACATATCATTAAGCTTCTGATAGATCTGTTTTAACTCCATAGCCTTGCGCGCGTATGCATCCGCCTCATAGCCCGTTTCAATTTTATGCGTATCGTACCTGCTTTGATTTCTGCCCTCCGATTCATTACTCCTGCGGCGCGCGTCTTCACATGATTTTTCATACAGATCTATTTTCTTCTGAATTTCTTTCAGTAATTCTTTTTTAATTTCCTTTTTACATACCGTCATGTCAGGTCATCTCCCTATTAGTTTTGAAAATTTAACAAAAACAGAATTTTTTCGGCTATTTCTGCCGGGGACAGATTTTTATCACCCGGGCAAAACCGGACCATATCCCGCGTGTGCTGCATTTGGAACGCGATTGCCGATAACAGAACAGGATTTGATTCAAAACTCTCTTTTTGTCCTGAAGCCCTGTTTCCAATCCGTCTCATTGCCACGGGGACCGGGACATCTAGAAAAATTGTTTTTGTTGCGGGATATAATCCCGCCGTCTCAATGATTTTTAACAATGGTTTCCTTAGCATAATCTCATGATATATCCGCAGCGAGTGAACATAGCGGTCCAAAACCAGTCCTTTCCTGGTTGTTGTTTTTAGGGCTTCATCAACCGTGTCTTTTACGGCGCCGAGATAAAAAAGAAATCGTGAAAACATATTCGTTTCCGGTCCTTCATAAAATGCCCTCATTTTTTGATATTTTTCTGAAGGGGTTTTTATATACTCGAAACCTAATTTTTCAGCCAACAATCTGGCGGTGGTGGTTTTACCGCTTCCGTCTATGCCTTCAATGGCGAGAAGTAATTTTCCGCTCAATTGAGTTTTCCTCCATCTCTTAATCCGCTGACAAGCAGCTGCTTATTAAACACACTTTTATTCGGAATAAAATTATCCCTGCGCACCCCGCATGGCTGGATACCATCTTTTGATATCCGTATTGATGCCCTGCATCCTTCATTACATTCCTGTCTTGATGTACATGCCTTATTCGGGCATAAATTCGCTTCGCGACTGATTTTGATTTTAAACTGCCCCAGACCCACGGGAATCAGGTAATAAACATATTCTTCATTGTTGCGCTCTGAAAGCCTGAATCCCTGCTTTTCAAGAAAACCCATCAATTGTGACATAGGCTTATACATATCGGTCAGACCGCTGCCAAGCAGATCAAAAAATTTCCAGGTGAGTCCGTTACTTTTACCGGTGAATTCAATCATGTCTTCAATTTCATCAAAATTGAGACTTGAATAGATGCAGTTCACACCGGTCTTTAATCCGCTGCTCAGGGCATATTCGATTGAATTAAGCGCATGCTGAAACAACCGCTCGCCGCCGGCAACGCCGCTGTAATAAAGATATCGTTCCGGTTTTAAGGTGTTCAGACTGATATTGATCTCGGTCAACCCTGCCTCCACAAAAAGATCGTACAAACTGCGGGAGCCCGTCGTTCCATTGGTTGTCAATCCGATATTGGTAAAACCCGCTTTTCGAATCCCTTTGATAAGATACGCCATAGTTTTCGCCGGCATCAGAGTGGGCTCTCCCGCGGATGATATTTGCACGGAGGTGTCACCGTTATAATACGCGCTCAGGATATCGACCTGCTCAAGAATCGTGTTCACCTGAGAGAAAGGATTATCAAGGCTACAAGCCACCACAGGCATCATATCATTGTGACACCAGATGCAATTCAGATTACATCGCGCGCCATGATCATTCATTTTAACTTCAGGATACAGTTCGATTCTAAGCTTGGCGTTCATTGATTCACTCCTTCATTTATCTCTCAATAAATAAAGAGTGGAAATCAATGGCCTTTTTTAAATTTTTTTAGAATTATTTTGAGTTATTTCAAAGATATTTTTTATGGCTGTTAAATCGGATGGAAGCGGTTTTCCATTTTCCTTTTTAATATGGTG
>JBFXGD010000315.1:0-2668 GCA_050178385.1 Calditrichaceae bacterium | reverse complement strand
GGTATTTAAAAAATCTGACAATTCAGGCATGTTCAGAAAAATGTTACATACCACAACTATCATATCCTAAATGCCGCAATAGTGATTGAGAATATTCTCTCCATTTTCAATCTCAGGAAGCAGACAAGGCGAAGAAAAGTTAAAATTGGTTGACTCTGGAAGAAGTACTTCAACTTCATCACTTTTCATGTTTGCCTCATTGCCCAAATTAGATACTTTAGAATCGTAATTTGTCCCTCCGGATACTCCATTCACTTTCGAATTATTATTAATTTTATTTTTCATGATATTTAAAATTGCTGTTTTCTTTATCTACTAATTCTCAAAGAATAGCACCTTTGATTTTTCTTCATATATTCTTTTCGAACTACCTTTTCAATTTTTTTTTGAAACCTATTCTTCAAAACGTTCTTTTTTATAGTCAACCCATCTTCTCAGATCAGGAGAGGGGACAATCTTCGTACTTCACTCGCTGAGATTTGCGTCTTTTTTTTAGAAATAAAACGCGGTCAGAGCCGATCGACCAAAATCCGGTAACCATCAATATCCGCAGGCTCATCATAAATCCGTTTAACTTTAAACTTCTCCATTTTTACTTGTCCTTTTATTCTGGCCGGTAGGTCCCCGGCACTGCTTGAAAAGTAATAGCCAACCGGTTCCATACTTTAACAACAACAATGGTCATAGTAAAGGCCACAATTTTATCTTCATTAAAATGTTTCCGGGTAGTTTCGTACAATGAATCGGAAATTTCATTGTCGGAAATTAGAATCAAGGCTTCGGTCCAAGCTTTTTCAGATCGCTCCCGTTCACTGAAAAAGTGCGTTTTGTGCTAGGCATTTAGGCAAACAGGCGCTATTCTGTCTCACCTGCTCTTCGGGCATCTTTTGTATACATATCAATACCATCCATGTTACGCCATTCTCTATTCTGAATAAATTCTTCCCATTAAAAGAAATGTGAGGATACTACAAAATTCCCATCGAGGGAATAAGACCAGATTTACTTAATAATACAATTCTACAAACGACAACAACAAAACCTTCAAAAAATTTCCCGAATAATGCCGTCTGCTATTTCTTTTCTTCGACGGATATTTTAACGGACAAATGACATTAACTCTTCTTCAAGGTCAATTGCCTTTGGAAATAAAATGTTGTTTTCAAGATGAATGTGCCTGTGAAGATCACTCTCAAAATCTTTAAGATTTTTGAAGGTTATTTCATATGTATTGCAACCATCATCAGGAATTGTATAATGATTCGTGATTTCAGCCAGTTTTCTGAACCGTTCTCCTTCAATATCATGTTCTTCTTTCATTACGTTAATAGGCCCTATTATATTTCCCATTCCGGATATTTCAGTGCGTTGCCCGTTTTTAGCCTGAACAAGATTTCTGATATAAGGGAAAAGTATCAGTTCTTCTTTTTTCATATGAACTGTTAAATTGCCAACTGCTCCGTCGAACAATTCCTTCACTTCGAAAAGTTCCGGATGGTTTTCACCATGTACATTACAAAGTTTCTCCAGTTTTTGCTGGATAAAGGGCGCTTTGTCATTAATGTACGCGTGGTGCTTTTCTTCAATATAATTGCATAAATGATCCAGCGGAAGGTTTTCGATAAATTTTGAATCCCTGTCTTCGTTGTCCATTAAGAGTTTTATCCCGGAGATGAGTTCCTGGACATTAATGCCCGATTTTTCAGATGCTTCTTTGAGCGTTATATTTCCGCTACAGCAAAAATCGATGTTGTTTTTTTCGAAAAGCTGAGCAGTTTTGAAATTTTCCCTTACAATGTCGCCTATGACTGTTTTACCGGTAATTTCCATAGTAGTTCTAAATTATTAAGAATAAATATTACAAATACGTTCTCTTTCTCGATGAAACAAAAGTAATAAAAAATAATATGTGGACAACAAGGTCTTTTAATACTTTATTTGATTTTAGATAATTTGCCATATAGTTTTATTGTAGTTTTGGCTCCCTTAATCATCCTGGATAAATTGTGGCTAACTCTTCGATCTTATAAATTTTCATACATTTGCCCGACAAATCAAAAGACCGTGTTTAAAAAGGAAACAGAATATGCGTTGAGGGGGCTGGTTTATATTCAGATACAGAATTTTTCGGGAAAAAAGCCTGGGATTGTTGAAATTGCAACTGAAATTGATACTCCGGCTTCATTTACAGCCAAGGTTTTGCAACGTTTAGTAAGACTAGGATTTATTGAATCAACAAAAGGGAAAAACGGAGGGTACTTTTTTGATACCGACAAAAAGGAATTGCCGTTGAAAGATGTAGTTATCGCTATTGAAGGTGATAGAATTTTTACCGGATGCGGCTTTGGGCTCAAACAATGCGACGACAAAAATCCGTGTCCACTTCACGACGCCTACGGCCCAATTCGTAAAGCTATCGACGAGCTACTTTCTACAGAAACCATTCAGAGCCTGGCAAATAATGACAACCCCGCAATCGTTCTAAACAGGCATGCAAAAAATAAATAAGTTTGAAAAATTATGCTCCCTTCTTTTAAATACAAAAAATCTTTACTGAATAAACCATTTAAAAAATCGTTTCTTCATTCCTGATGCTATTCTTTTTCCTAAACGAAAAAGACAAAGAAATTGTGAAAAGCACATACTTTGATTTGTCTTCACACTCCTG
>JBFXGD010000314.1:0-2691 GCA_050178385.1 Calditrichaceae bacterium | reverse complement strand
CAAGGTGTCATAAAAGAACGGTGTATCGATCCCAAGGTTACAACCGATTCAAGGAATTATTATTTGAGCTCCTGGAACGAAATTCCTGAACTGTTCCAGGAAAATCTGTTGGGCGTGGTGGGTGTTATCCCGCGTAGCAAGTGGCATTATTTAATCAGCGAATACTTCATGGACTGGATAGATGAGACATTTGAAACAGTAATCGCTTCCCTTCGAATCAGGCATTTTTTAAAACTTCTTGATGACAGTGGTTTTTTTCATCAGGGAGAAGACCGTCTAGTATTCGCGGAAAGGGTTGAGATGGATCATGAAAATGTTGAATATCCTGTAGATGAAGAAGATTCGGGATTCGATATTTTTTATAAAGAAGTGATGAGCGGTATCAAACCAAAATACAAACCTTCTCTTATCTGTTACGCACACGCATATCTCAGTATTCCAAAAAATGAGCATCTCAAAACAGATGTTTATAAAAGGGCGGAAAGTCTCTCCGGTAATGAATTGAAAGCTTCAACCATCAGAAATCATGTTGAATATCACGAGGATGCTGCTTTTAAGGTTGTCGGACGGGTCTGGCAGGAACATATCGAAACAAGCGATCCCGGATATATCATGAAGCTGTTCTTTAAAAAACTCGCTGAGGATTATCCACTGCCATCATTTTCAGAAACGGGAATTAAATCATGAACAGAAAATATTCTGATGAAGAATTAAGGCGTTTTTTTAACGCCGAATATGATGAAGAGACAATGAGCAAAATGGCTCAGGAAATTGTCAAAGACCCCAGAAGCGAAGCATATCTGGCCGGGCTGTGGGAAAAAAAGCTTGGTGGTGATCCGCCACCAAAAGGTGATTATAAAGCCTGGGTGGAGAAGTATGGGCTTGCGGACAGGATCAGGAAGATCACTGAAAATATTCAGAAACGCAAAGAGCTTCCGCCACCTTCCGAATATGGCTTCGGGCAGATTTTTGAAACGAGGCTGCCGCTGAATTGGCCGCAGCCACGTCAGGAACGCCGGTTGGTATTTGTGATGACAGATGATGAGGATTCATACAATGAATCCATGCGGGATATATTGGCGGCACCGATCAGTTTTTTGATCGATCAGGCTTGCGATACAGATGTCATGATTGATGAAAAAGATAGTACCCTAGGTATGTCCTATCTCATCCGGATCGGATCCATGCAGCCGATTTTCACCGATCAGCTCGGGCGTTATTTCGGGACGATCCCTGAACACTATGACAAGTTGATACGGGATATATGGTCTTATACGGCCGGGCTACCGGAAGGATTAGTTAATCCGGAGTTTACTGAGATTGCCGATCCGGAAGACCTGCGCTATCAATTTGAAACAGAAGAGAATGCAATCACCGCGTACATGCGTGAGCCGGTAGAGCGAATGATTGCCGTATCAGAAGAGTTTCCGGATGTACATTCTATCGATCTGAGCCACATTCTGGATTTGAAGAAACTCGAAAATGATCATAACCTGGAATCGCTGCACACCTTCAGGCTCGCGGCGTCGGTCGCTGAAGCACCGGGTATTCTGGAGCAGCTGCAGGTAGGGAGCAGGGCGTTTATTCTTCATGACGATCCTGCCTTTTTTATTGAGCTTCTTGTTCAAAATGACTCGCTGGTTTTACAAGTTGTAACCACTAAGACGGGTGCGATTGTCGATTCACGGATTACGGATGATGACGGCATACTCTGGGAAGAGAGTCTCCGCACGGGGGATAATCACATCGGTCAGGCATCCATACCGGGTATATCCGCTTTTATAAATAAAATACTAAAGATTGAACTACAATACGAACTCAAATCTATATCAAAAAGAATCCGGTTGTATCATGCCTATTACCGACAAACAAATTAAACAGCTTTTAAATGACGGTAACTGGAGCGAACTGACTCTGTATCTAAAGAAGAATTTACAGGGAAGATCACTCCGGGCATCAGAATACCGGTATCTGGAATTGTTAAATGAGCTTGAAAAAAGGAGTTTGACGATCCCCGAACCGGAGATCGGAATCGCGAATGCCCTGTTTTTTGACAATAAGTACGGCCAATGCATTCCCGTTACACTGGATACAAAAGGTATTGAGTCTAACCGGGGTGATCACAATTTTATATCAGCGCTGGAAAATGCCGCGGAAGCAGTTCGCTTTTTTTTCCGTCGGGGCTGGGGATTTCAGCTGCCGCGGTATTATCTAAAGCCTGTTAGTACGGATGGTTTTCAGCAAAAATCACTCAGTTTTAGCGGCGCGTCAATCGGTCTTGCCGCCGCGGTCATTTTAATATCAAAACAGCTGAATCAGCCGATCCCCGGAGACACCGCGTTCTCCGCCTGTACCGATCACCACGGCAAACTTGCTTCCGTCGATCATATTGCTGAAAAAACAGATGCAATCCGCAGAAATCATCCATTCATAAAACGTGTAATTCTAAGCGGTGAAAAGAATGTTGATGAAATGCTGAACGCTGATATTGAAGCGGTTTATTGCAGTGATCTGGATGAAGTGGTAAAGTCACTCTGGGGTGAAAAGTTTTTTGAGCGAAGAGTGAAGTCACTGAGAGAAAATATTGATACGGAACTGCAGGCGCTGAAATATTTTCTGGAGATCCAGGATAACCGGACAGCGAAAGAAATACTTCTGCGGCTTGAGAAAAATCACAAAAATTCCACAAAA
>JBFXGD010000313.1:0-2693 GCA_050178385.1 Calditrichaceae bacterium | reverse complement strand
AAAGACTGCAATTTGTGTCATCACATAAACGCGCAGGGGACAGCGGAAAATATGGAGATCGGGCGTGTGGGGGACGCGCTTGAATTTAAGCATCCGGAGGATATTGACGAAGCCTGGAAGGAAATGATGTGCGTTGATTGTCATACAGGATTAAATCCTTAAACAAAAATGACTTAAACCTTTGTGTATTAGATAAAAATAGCAGCTGCGGCTGCTATTTTTGTTTATGATGTCAATAATGAAATAATAACCGTTTTAGAAACAATGCGCTGAATCTAACGTAAATACTTCGAAAGAGAAAAAGGAGATCCATTGTTTGCATTAGAAACACAAGGCCTGACAAAGTATTATTCCGGCGGAAAAGTAAAAGCGCTTGAAGAATTTTCCCTGCAAGTGGAACAGGGTAAAATATTCAGTTTGCTGGGACCGAACGGGGCCGGCAAAACCACATTGATCAAATTATTGCTTGGGATCGTATTTCCAACCCGCGGAACCGCGCAGATACTGGGAAAATCAATCGGAGATCACACAATCCATCATGATATAGGTTATCTGGCGGAAAATCATCATTTCCCCGATTTCCTTTCCGCAAAGCAGATTTTATATTATTACGGTAAAATGTCGGGTGTACCGGCAAATGATCTGAAAAATCGTATTCCCGAATTGCTAAGCATCGTAAAGCTTTCAGAATGGGAGAACACCAAAATAAAAAATTTCTCAAAAGGAATGCTTCAGCGTCTTGGTATCGCTCAGGCGCTGATCAATGATCCGCAGATCCTGTTTCTTGATGAACCGACTGACGGCATTGATCCTGTTGGACGCAGAGAAGTGCGTGAATTGCTGACCATTCTGAAAAACGAAGGAAAAACAATCTTTCTTAATTCTCATCTTTTGTCAGAGGTTGAGAGGGTCTCAGACGAGATTGCCATTTTGAAAAATGGCCGGCTGCTGCAAAAAGGGCCGGTGCAGGATTTTATCAACATCAAAGAACAATATCAAATAAAACTCACAGACGGCGCTGAATTAATCGATTCCGTCTGCGGGCGTTTAAATATCTCGTTGAGTTCCCACAACGGTTACCATATTGTTAATGTAGCCGATGAATTACAGCTGAACAAACTGCTGGATCAATTGCGCAAAGGCGACAATTTGATAAAAGAGGTGATACCAAGAAAAATATCTCTTGAAGAATTCTTTATTGATGTGGTTGAAGATAAACCGGAGACGCGTAAATGAAAACATTGGCGATCATTCAGTTGACCTTCAGGGAATCTCTGGCAAAAAAAACATTTATTGCGTTCTTCGGCATCTCGACACTCGTTTGCCTGCTGTTTATTTTTGCTCTTAATCTTGATATTGTTGACGGGGCGCAGTCGTATATTTCCCTTTTCGGGAAAGAGCTTGAACAAACCGTTCCTGTTCAGAAGATCATATTGGGAATCGAGGGCGGCCTTGCGGTGTTGCTTTTCACCGGGGGATTGTTTTTATCGCTGTTCGCCACAAGTAATCTGATTCCATCTATGCTCCAGCCCGGAAGCATAGACCTGTTAATTTCAAAACCCGTCAGCCGAAGTAATATCCTTTTTGGACGATTCGCCGGCGGTGTGGCGATAGTGGGATTTAATGTGTTTTATCTTGTCGTCTTTTCCTGGTTAATACTCTCAATCAAAACATCGGTTTGGAATTGGGGATTCTTATTGGCCGGTGTGATGATCGTTATTACTTTCATGATATTATTTGCGTTAATGACCTTTCTCGGAATAGTGACGCGAAGTGGTCCGTTTTCATTGATGATTACTTATGCGATTCTTTTTTTCAGCCCCTTGTTATTGCAGCGGGATAAAATCTACGCGTTACTGTCAAATAAGATATATGGTTATATCCTTGACGGTTTGTATCATTTCTTTCCAAAAGCCACAGAACTTGGCGAAATTACGGAACGGCTGGTAAGAGGTGTCGATGTTGCGAGCTGGCAACCTTTGTGGACATCGCTATTGTTTGGAGCTTTTATGATGATAACGACCGCAATTATTTTTGAAAAGAAAAATTTTTAGGAGGTAGGAATGAAAAAACAAATATTTTTAATACTTGTCCTTGCGGGTATCGCTCTTTCTGTGTGGAGTTGCGATGTGGAAAGATCAGAACCGATAAACTCGAAAATGGCGGAACAACTCTCTATGCTGCCTCCGGATGCTGACGGCCTTATGTATGTAAATGCCGAAAAAATAATGAACAGTGCTTTTTTTAAACTAATAATGGATAGTTCCGGAAGTTGTATCGATGACAATAAGGACTTCAAAGAGATGCAGGCCTTGACGGGGTTTAATATCAGAACAGACGCTAAAGAGGCATATTTTACTTATTCAGCAACCAAAGACACGCTGGGGGATAAATTTCTTGCCGTGATTGCCGGCCGTTACAATGAAGCAAAGATAATGGATTTTATCCATCAAAAAAGGAATGTAACAGATATTCTCAGCAAAGAGTTTGAAGGGATTAAAATATATTCTTTTGCCGATAAAGAAATCGAATTTTGTTTTCCGGATCAGGAGACGTTTGTTTTCGGGCATGAGCAAGCCGTAAGATCGTGGATAGAAAAATTAAAAGCCGGCGCGTATAAGAAGCCGGGCGGAAAATGGTTTGACGTAGTAAAGGATATAAAATATAAAATCGGTTTATATTTTACCCTGAAT
>JBFXGD010000312.1:0-2719 GCA_050178385.1 Calditrichaceae bacterium | reverse complement strand
TTGATCTGATTCACATCAGCGAAGGTCAGCTCACGTATCCACCGACCAGAAGTTCCAGGATACCTTTCATCAATCTTCGAATCAAGGAAGATCACTTGCAAAAAGTCTATCCATGGACGCATGATTCACAAAATAAATTATGCAAAAGGCTGGTATCTCTGTTCCATCCGGATGAAACCTGTGTGGAACTGGATATGAAATTTGTATTTAAAAACCACTTTCCGCATAACCGGCAGGATGTTTTTCTGAAAATAAACTATCTCCATCCCCGAAATTCCGAAGAGCTCGATCAGAGAACCAGCGACTGGTTTGATGAGACGATCGTACTGATTGAGAGATTTGATCAGTTTTTTGGAACATTTTCCGTTATTTAGAGTGCGTTACAAAACAGCTTACGCTGGATTGGGGACATCAATATTTCATACCGGTTTTATTGAAAATTCTTTTGTTATTGCCAATTCAATTAATATTTTATAGCTTAATCAAAACAAATCACTAATTTACCGCTTGTTTTGTATTATTAATAATGTCTGCAGGCGGCAAATTTTGATTATTCTTATCTGCTCTGACAGGAGGCCCAGTTTAATTTCAGATCAAAAAATTTTTCACACGGGCAGGGCACAGGCGACCGGCGCTAAAAATTTCTTTTGATCGTTGACAACTGTATTGTTAAGTTTGTTCTAAGGAGTACTTTACTGAAATCGTTAGATAATATTTATCGGGACTTATATGGCTTCAGCATTCGTTCATGAAAATTGGTAATATCTTTTCATAATAAATATTTTGACCAACTATTAACCATACCGGAGGATACAATGAAGATCCAAAGATTCTTAACGATGATCGTGGCGGGAATTATGATTTTTATGATGACCGGATGCGCGGATGCTCCACAGGCGGAACTTGATGAAGCAAATGCGGCACTTGAAGCAGCGAGAAGCGCGGGCGCGGATCGCTATGTCGCGGATAAATTTGCCCAGGCTCAGACAGCGTTAGACGCGGCCACAGCGGAAATCACAAAACAAAACGACAAATTCGCTTTCTCAAGAAATTATGATGAAGCCAAAAACATGCTTACGGCTGCTAAAGACGCGGCTAATGAAGCGGCCAATTCGGTTGAAGCTGCAAAAGCGCAGGTAAAAATGGAAGCTGAAGAACTTCTTGCCCGGATTCCTGATGAGATTAAAGCCGCGAAAAAAGCTATTTCCAAAGCGCGTGTGGGCAAAGAAGGACGCGCCGCTCTTGAAATGATTAAAAATGATATGGCCAATACCGAAGCGTCAGTGGCCGGTGTGAATACCGCCATGGAAAGCGGTGATTATCTGACAGCGCGCGACAGAGCAAGCTCGATTCTTAAAAAGATCGCCAGTCTCACGGCAGAAGTGAAATAAGAATAACAATGATCAACTCCCCGGTAATCCTATTTAGTACAAGGCCGGATACCGGGGAATTTAATCTCAGATCAACTCATGTTTAGTTTACCTGGTAACGATAAGTATGATAAACGGGTGAAAAGATCCCGAAAGTATTTTCTGATTGGATTAGTCTGCGGACTGATTCCCGCCTTGCTGATCTCCATTCCTGATTCCCGGTTCGGTTTTAATCAGACGGGAATTTCCGGACAAAGCACTCTTTTTGACCCGGATCATCCCATTGATCATGAGTCCATTATGGAAATCGAACGGCTCACGAGCCGTATCAATGACCTGCGCGGCCTGTATGATCGCATAAAACCAAAAATGCCCTACGTTATTGTGAATACTTCAGACAATGAAATCAGTTTAATGCATGGAGACAGCCTTTTGCACAAGGGTGTCTGTTCTACCGGCAGCTATGTGCTGTTAAAAGCGTCAAAAAACAGAGAATGGTTATTCAAAACACCACGCGGAAGATACAATGTGCTTATAAAAACGGAGAATCCCATCTGGCGTAAACCAGACTGGGCATATCTGGAAGAGGGGCTGCCCATTCCCCCTCGGTATGCTGATATCCGGTATGAAGCGGGTGTTCTGGGAAAGTATGCCATCGGTTTCGGATACGGGTATCTGATCCACGGGACAAAATTTAAACGGCTTCTGGGGATGCCGGTGACCCATGGCTGCGTGAGGCTTGGGGATGAAGACATGAAGATTGTTTTTGACGGTCTGCGGAAAAGATCAAGAATTTATATTTATTAGGCATTGTCATCAATGAAAAGAAGAAGATTTAACCGGATACCACGGATAAGGAGAACAGGATTCTCCTTAAATATGTTAATCGTGTCGGGCCTGCTGATTATGGGCATCACCGCCGGATTCATGTTTGTTTCGGCGTATGAAGTCAATGGCGAAAACCGGGTTGAGACGGCAAATGAGCCGGTATCTTCCAAAGTATCCCTGACGGCGGCGGAACGTATCCGGCAAAGCATGACAGCACTCGAAATTGAAGAAAATTTCTGGAAAAACAGGGTTGAGCTGGCAGAGAGCGGAAAATTATATCTCTGCATTGATCTGGTTGATGGTTATATCAGTCTGGATATGGAAGGCGTGCGGCTCCGCGGATGTGTGATTGAATCACGGGAGCTGAGTTCTGCCGTTGACGAGTTAAAAGAACAGGGCGGATTAAAGGAATGGCTGTCTAAGCCGTTTACTCTCCAAAATGAACAGGCGACGCTGCCGAAACAACCGATTCTGGTAAAAGATATAACATCAAAGCCGGACACATCCGACGCGCTTTTTTT
>JBFXGD010000311.1:0-2770 GCA_050178385.1 Calditrichaceae bacterium | reverse complement strand
CCTCTATTCTTAGAATTTCTTTTTTTACGGGAGGCCTTATATTTCGTTTGGGAAAACCCGGAAGCGTGTTATTTGCATTATTTTATCCGATGCTGTTTCTTTGGTGCCGGCATTGTCTTCGGTGTTCTTCGTCTCGGTACAACGTTAGCGGTCCAATGAAGTTTCTCCGCAAATCACGGAAATTGTCAAATCCTGTTCCTTTAGCTTAAAAATTTCCATAAATTCCTCCAGCTTATCCTTAATCATTTAATTTGGCTTATATCGATTAAGTACGGAGGATATTTATTCTTTCTTTACCATCCGGAGAATTTAAAATTCGGCCTGACATGCAAATACCATTATAAACAAATTTGTGGAAGGTTTATGAACAAAATTAAAGGACTCTTCAGGTTAATGCGATTTGAGCTTCCATTTTCCGCCGGCGTCTGTGTTGTGATGGGGCAGTTGCTGGCGCTGGGAGAATTCGCCTCCATTGTTGTAACAATATTCGCATTTTTTTCGGTCTTTTTTATTTCCGCTTCCATACTGGTGTTAAATGACTATTTTGATGTTGAAACAGATAAAATAAATTCACCCGGGCGGCCCATACCTTCAGGCCTCGTTACCGCGTCGGAAGCATTTCTGCTATCCATAATTCTATTGTTGCTCGGACTCATTCTTAGTTATTTGCTTGGTTTTATAGCGTTGCTATGCACAATTACACTGTCAATTATCGGATTCCTTTATAACCGGAAATTTAAAAAGAGCGGATTACCCGGTAATCTGATGGTCAGTTTTTCTGTGGGGATGACATTTATATTCGGCGGTGTATCCGTTGGACTGCCCTTTAATAAAATGGTCTGGTTTTTTGGCATAATCGCCGCGCTAATAGATTTAGGAGAAGAAATCGCGGCTGATTCCATGGATATGCAGGGGGATCTTCTTATTGATTCAAATTCCCTGGCAATTAAATTTGGAAAACAAACAGCGCTCAATATTAGCAGCTACATTTTCTTTTTTGTGGTTCTGCTGACAAGTATTCCTTTTATCATGGGTTGGTTTCCGACCGTTTATCTGGTTTCAATACTAATAATGGATATGGCGATTGCTTATCCCACATTGCGTCTGCTGAAATCGATTGATCAGGAGGGAAGAAAATATATCCGCTGGATATATTTGGGAGCTACTTTTGGCTTGTTGATTTTTCTATTAATGAGATTTATTGAAGTATGAGCATGAAATGTTAAAAATGTAATAATTAAAAATAGCGCCACAGAAGCCGGAACAGGAAAAAAGTGGAAGAGTATGATATGTCCGCTCGAATCCCAGGGTTTAATTGGTATCTGTCTTAAAGTAAGTGTTTAATCGCGGTTTTAAAATAATTATAGGGCCCATGTTATGAAAATACCGGAAAATTTGAGTTAAAGTGATAAGCTATTTAATCTTTGGAATAACATATGCATTTGCTGCGGCGGTTCAGCCGGGTCCACTTCAAACGTATATAATATCTCAAACTCTCAAAAAAGGATGGCGTTCGACCTTACCTACAGCATTTGCGCCTTTAATCAGCGATATTCCAATTCTCATATTGGTTTTATACTTGCTTAGCACAATGTCGGAAAGTTTTATTATCCTCTTGAGAATTGGTGGCGGGTTATTTCTTTTTTATCTTGGATTTATGGCTTATAAATCCTGGAAAGTATTTGATGTAAGCCAAACAGTCCTGACGGAGTCGACACAGCAAACACTCTTAAATGCGGTGTTTGTAAATTTATTGAATCCGGCTCCATATTTAGGATGGAGTTTAATTATGGGGCCTCTTTTTCTTGATGGATGGAACGCGGCTCCATTGAATGGGATTGCCCTGATTGTTGGGTTTTATGTCACAATGGTACTGACTTTAGCGGGAATAATCATTCTGTTTGGATTCGCTCAAAAATTAGGTTCAACCGTGAGTAAGACCTTAGTTGGACTATCATCAATTGTATTATTCGGTTTTGGTATATATCAATTATGGATTGGTATAAACAGCTTATTAAAAGGTTGAATTAAGTACTTGTAGTCAGCCAATCAATCAGACGTCAAACGCGAATCGTATAGTGATTTTATTGAAATCCACAGATGGGACATGCCGGGATGAAGTTGCGGCTGTCTGGTTTGGCGAACATTATCCGTCTTCCGGTATCATTCTGTCCGGATATGATGGTAATGAAATTATTAATTTATAATAACCGTTTGTATTTCTCAGGCCGTATGACCAAAACATTTGGAGGATAGTATGAAATTAGGTGCATTTTCAATAAGTTTAAATGTCAAAGATATCGAAATTTCAAAGTCCTTTTACATGAAATTAGGATTCCATGTTTTCGGTGGAGACGCGGCTCAGAATTGGCTGATAATGAAGAATGATGATCACATAATAGGATTATTTCAGGGAATGTTCGGAAAAAATATTTTGACCTTCAATCCCGGTTGGGATCAAAATGCTAATACACTTGATTCATTCACAGACGTACGTGACCTTCAGCGAGAATTTAAAAAGCAGGGTTTGGATTTGGAGAGTGAATCCGATGAGAATGGCAAAGGACCCGCGAGCTTCATTGTCACTGATCCTGATGGTAATCCGATTTTGTTTGATCAGCATATCTGATCACAAATTAAATACCAGCTGTCAGGTGGTTTTTGTACGACCCCTACGGGGCCGCGGAATGTTGATGGATCTGTTTTTCTACAAAAATTTCATCCCTCCGGGATTGGGGAACGGATTAAAGCGTTTGTTTAAACATCCGTA
>JBFXGD010000310.1:0-2775 GCA_050178385.1 Calditrichaceae bacterium | reverse complement strand
CCCAAAACTGCTTTTGGAGTGTTCTCAATCTACCTGCCATCATTATTTTGATACCTCTAAGCTGTTCGAATTCAGCTTAATCCGCAGAGAAAACCAGAAGATTCCTGAAACGATGAAGATGACAAAACCCAGAAGCAGAGCAATAAGCGATGTGGCATATCCGCCCGCAACTTGTTCAGCGCTTAGATAGGAATATATTTGGAGTCCTTCGTACAAACCAAGGTAATGCGAAAAAATCCCCAGAGACAATGCGAAACCACCCAGAAAAATAATATTGTTTAGATCCACATTGTTACTCTTTTTACTGCCAAAGAGTTTAATTCCGTATTTAACAATGAGATAAATATTGCCCAGCGCGATGAGCGCCATTGGCCACCCTAAGATTCCCGCCTGATTGATTACGTTTAACATGCTTTGCTCCTCCCTTTTGTGATTGATAAGTACGTGGTCTGTGGAAAGTATAAGGAATAAAAGGAAGACGATTGAAAGTTCTGTTTGAACTGCTCAAATAATTAACGAAGCTTCAATATCTGCTTCAATGATTGATAACGATTTCGGCTTACGGGGAGCGTTGTGCCATTTTTTAAGAGCAGACTGTATTTGCTGCCGCCATGGGAAATGATTTTATCGACGAAGTACATATTTACGATATAAGATTTATGAATCCGAACAAAGCTGGATGGCAGTAAGATATCAATTTTTTCAAGATTTTGGTGATGTAATTCACGGGTATCTTCATCCGTATAAAGTTCAGAATATACACCGGCGCCTTTAATATATAAGACACTGCTCATCTCGATAAGCTTTATTTCCCCGCCTCGTTTTATAGACAGGAACTTCGAGGTAAAATTATGCTTGGCATCAAAATCATTCAACTTTTCAAATGTTTTCTGAAGCCGTTCTTTATTAAATGGTTTTTCAATAAAATCAATGACGGGATAATTGAAAGCCGTTATCGCCCGGTCACTGTACGCGGATATGATGACCGTATAAAAACTACCCGCCTGAGCATCACCGAGTAAATCAAATCCATCTTCCCCTTTAAGATTAAGATCAAGAAAAAGCAGATCTGTTTGATGGAGATCCAGATAGGATCTGCACGCTTCAATGGTTGTACACTTTTTGATGCTCGTGATCCGATCACCCAGGATTTCTTTTACAAGGCGTTCGATTCGCTGCGCGATAACCGGCTCATCTTCCGCGATTAATATCTTCATTTCGATATCACAATCATTGTTTCCCAAACATCGTTATTGGCTCGCGAAGTGAATTCCCATTTCCCCGGAAAAGCCTGCTCAAGCCTTGATTTAATATATCTGACACCCAAACCGTCTCCTTCAAAGGTTTGCTTTATTAATGGTTCCGAAGTGATCCTGAATATCATCGATTTTTCTGATTCCTCCTGCTCTATCACAAACCGTCCTTTTTCCCTGTGCGAATGTGTCAATCCGTTTTCGATCAATGTATGGAAAATCATGGGCGGAACAGAAGTGTTTTTGATAATTCCTTTTGATTCTAGTTTAAAATCGGAATATTGTCTGGCGTTAAAAATATCCAGATGGACCCGGCACATTTTGAGTTCATCATCGATTGATATCAGAGTCTCCCCCGAAACCCGTGTGATAAATCGAAATTCTTCTGAAAGCAGTTCTATTTGTCTCATGGCGAGCTGAGGCTCTGATTCAATCCATTCGCCTAAAACCGTTAAGGTGTTCATAAGAAAATGCGGTTGTATGGATTTCTTTAACATTTCATTTTCCAATTGCGCCGATTTAATCTGGAGTGACTTTAACATAGTTTGGCGTTCCCTGAAATCATGAAAAACCGTGTATGTTATGGATAGAATCAGCGCCACCGAAGAAATCGTCAGGCTGGAAACAAAAAATGCGTTGGAAATCAGTACCATGATCAGAACAAATATCGCCGTCGTTGTTATGAACAACAGCTTTCCCGCAAATTTTTTCCGTCTCATGGCTTGAAGGGAAATCCACGAGCCGGCCATCAGCACCAACGTGTATATAAACCAGACGATGATAAAGAACAGGGTTTTAGGGGGATCTCCAATGAACCGGAAATCATAGACGGCAAGCAAAACAAGAATAATTCCCAACACGGCTATGCCATATGATTTGATATTATCAAAAATGCCGGCAAAAAAGTAAAGCAGGGATAAACTCGCGCAGGTCGATAAAACAAGAAATGAAACTGATAAGCCTTCCTGGAGAAATAACAGGCTTATCCCTCCAAAAAGCGTATAGGCAGAAAAGAATAAATATGATTTCTTTTTATCTAATCCAAAATAGATGGCAATAAAAAAGAGAGCGGTCACAAAAAAAACACCCAGGAGAAATGATGATCCTCCCGTAGTAAAAAAGTTTTCCATCCGCTTCGTATGCTCCCTGATTATTTCAGTATCTGTGTTAAAATTGGTTCATCTTTTAAATGATATATATAAAAATGTTTTGTAATAAACAAAAATAATTTGTGAGGCGCTCATACCGTTAATGAAGCGCGTTTTCAAAACCCGGTGCCCGCGGAAGTAAGAAGTAGGAATTTTAAGAAAAAAGATAAAAGAAAAAAGAAAAAAGATGAAGAACGGTCTTGAGCAGGATGTAAGAATTAAAGAGCGTTAAGAGTGTAAGAGTTATGAGTTATGAGTTATGAGTTAAGAGTTCATTTCCAACTGATTTAATACAAATTTATTGTCCAATGGTTCAATACAAGTCCTGTTCCCCACCCGGCCTTTCAAAAAAATCGGTAGAAATTCCGGTAAGC
>JBFXGD010000309.1:0-2809 GCA_050178385.1 Calditrichaceae bacterium | reverse complement strand
CAGATTTAAAGCTCGACCGGCCACAGATACTTCGCAGCATGAAGGCTATATCTTATGTTGTCGTTACTTTTCTGCTTTTTTTGATATTTGGATCGGTCAATCATCACTTTTCTCCGTTAGGGAATCTTCCTGTTGGATTTCTGATCGGTCTTGGTTTGGGAATCGCTTTTGAATTTGTCGAATTACTTGCCGGTAAAACAGATCAGTCTGCTGAAATTTCAAAATAATCCGGTAGTTGTCTTTAGTGGTACAGTTGAAATGATCATATATTCCGGTTTAATACTGCCCGGAACAAAATGGCGGGAGGTCTTGTGAGTGCAAAAGGGAAAACGGCATATTTAATCATCCTGCTTTTAATGGTAATATTGATGAATCCCGTCTTTTCACAGGAAACGCGTCCGATTCGTGATGAGATCGGTTTTTGCTGGAACGCGGCTGAAATGAATGCTTTTATGGAATTCCTTGAACAGAATGATACAACGGCGGACCCTATTGTTGATCAAAATCTCATCGCCGCTGTTTCACCGCATGATGACTATCTGTATGCTGGAAACGTATATTTCCCGCTGTTTCGTGACATACGGGCCAAAGAAGCCATTGTTTTTGGCGTGACGCACGGGATGGTCCGGCGTGAAATAGCTGATCCAAAGAATATTTTGATACTTGATGATTTTAAATTCTGGCAGGGGCCTTACGGCAAAATTTCTATTTCACCTTTACGTGAAATAATAAAAAACCGAATGAAATCTGAAGACTATCTGATCAGCGATAAAGCCCATTCATTAGAACATTCCATCGAAGCGCTTATCCCGTTTTTGCAGTACTATAACAGGGATATAAAGATAACGCCGATCATGGTTACAGCCATGCCATACACGGTGATGGATAAAATCAGTGACCAGCTTAGCCAAATTATCGCGGATTATATGAGTGATAATCAGTTAAAACCGGGTAAAGATATCGTTTTTCTGATCTCATCTGACGCAAACCATTACGGAGCGGATTTTAACAATACACCTTATGGCGAGGACGTGGCCGCGCATAAAAAAGCGACCATGAGCGATATGCAGATCGCGCGGGAGATCTTTGACGGGGTTATTACGAAAGAACGGGTAAATCACATACCCGAAAAGCTTTGGGATAATCCGAATACGGAAAAAACAGCGCCGTTATGGTGCGGAAGATATCCGATCCCGTTTGGTCTTCTGACTGTCACAAAAATAATGGAAAAAGACCGTCACCAGTCTATAACAGGGCGTGTTATCCGATATTCGGATACCTGGAGCGAAAAAGTACTTCCATTCAAAGAATCGCAAATGGGAATTACCGCTCCGTTTTCCGTCAATCATTGGGTTGGGTTTTTATCAGCCGGATTTTATCTTCAGAAAGATAGATAAAAATAGTGGCCTTAAAGAGACTAAAAAAACCGTGAATATATGGGGACAAAAAAATATCATGCCGCGCCCCGATAAAAGTGCAAATTAATCAATTTATAGCTGCTTTCACTTTCAAGGATAGGAAAAATGTTTATAAAAAAAAATCCGCCTTCATCGGAAGATAAAAAAAGGGCGATAGAAAATTACCGGGATTTTGTCACATCGGGGAAAGTCGCTTTTTTTCAAAAGTATGGAATGGATCTTGTCATGGGGGAACGGGAAGGACCTTACATAAGTGACATGGATGGTAAAAAACGGCTTATCAATCTTCATTGCAACGGCGGAGTGTTTAATCTGGGACACCGGAATACTGAGCTGATTGAAATATTAAAAAACGGTTTGGATGAATATGATATTGGCAATCATCATCTGATGAGCAAGGTGCGTGGCGATTTGGCTGCCATGATTGCCGGTCTTATGCCGGAAGATCTCGATTATACCGTTTTCGGAGTCAGCGGGGGTGAGGCGATCGACCTGGCGTTAAAAGTGGCGCGGGCATTTACGGGCCGGCCAAAAATCATCTCCGCGCTGGGAGGATATCACGGGCATACTGGTCTGGCGCTCGCGGCGGGGGATGAAAAATACAGGTCGCCGTTTGGGCCGATGGCCCCGGGATTCATTCAGATTCCGTTTGGTGACATCAAAGCTTTTGAGCAGACGGCAGATAAGGAAACAGCAGCGGTGATTTTGGAAACCATACCCGCCACGCTCGGAATAGCTATTCCGCCGGAAGATTACTTAAAGGCTATCCGGAAAATTTGCACTCAAAAAGGGATATTGCTGGTTATGGATGAAGTGCAGACCGGTCTCGGCAGAACAGGCAAACTATGGGGATTTGAGCATTTTGAAATTGTGCCGGATATTGTTGTGCTTGGTAAAGGTTTGTCGGGTGGTGTTTATCCGATTTCTGCTACGGTCATGCGAAAACCGCTTGAAACGGTGTTTCACAAAGATCCGTTTATTCATATTTCCACATTCGGAGGAGCGGAAATAGGGTGCCTGGTTGCCAAAAGAGTTCTGGAAATATCATCTTCACCGGAATTTCTCAGACATGTTAACGATTTAGCCCTGGAATTTAGTACAGGTGTTTCAGAATTGCAGAAAAAATATCCGCATTTTATCAAGGGACTTCGTCAGTTGGGACTGATGATGGGACTGGAACTCAGAGACGATCTGTCCGGCCCGATTCTGACAAAAACCGCGTATGATAACGATTTATTGATGATCTACGCCAACAATGATTCATCTGTCTGTCAATTTCTTCCTCCGCTGGTGATTGAATCGGAAATGGTGGGGAGAATTATGCGCCGGCTTGATCCGGCAGTTGTCACCGCCAGAAAACTAAGACCGGTCTTCAAATTAAAAAAAATGAT
>JBFXGD010000308.1:0-2837 GCA_050178385.1 Calditrichaceae bacterium | reverse complement strand
CTGGCTGCGTTCCGTGTTCAAGATGAAGGATTTATGAGCGGTGTCCGCATCTTTGAGGTTGTCGTAAAGGATGCAGGCAACTTGAGTCTGTCCCATTGCCTTCAGGGCTTCAACTCGTCTCCAGCCTTCAAAAAACATGATACTTATCATCGGACACCTTTGCTGCGAAAATCGGAGTCATAAGTCCATCGTGCCGGATGCTTGAAATTAAGGCTACCGATTTAAGCCGGGACACTTTTTGTAACAGGTCACGCTTTTTTGATTAAAAAACTGGACATTTGATTCCGTCTATTAAATAGAACTCTCACAGATATTAAAATAATAAGCTAATTGTGGAGTTCTGATATTTCATTACGATTACGAAGTCAAAAAGTTGTTTCTTTTTTCGAGTGCAGTCCGATCAAAGTGTCTTTAAGGAAACTTGCTAAATGTATTAAGATATCGAAGAGTAGCGCACATCGAATTGTTATTGCTGTTCAAAAACGAAATATTCATCCTGAATCATATTTTTGGGAAAGTGCTGCAGGGCTGGCATGGCTAAAGCTGCTTGTTTTCGGAGTCATTTTTCATTTTGGAATCCGGCACGGTGTCGGCGCTGACATGATTTCTGATTTTTTTCAACTTTTGCGTATTGAAAAACATGTTGGAGTCTCTGCTCCATCAATTAAAACTATACGGAAGAAGATTGAAAAGCTTATAATTGAGTTTCAGGAAATCCATCAATCATCTGATATGTCCGCAAAACCGCTCAAAATTGTTGGGGGTGTTGATGAAACCTTTTTTGAAGAAATGATCCTGGTGTTAATGGATCTGTCTTCAGGGTATATTTTCTTTGAAGAAGCCAGCGATAATAGGACTTATAAAACATGGTTTCAAAAAACAACGACAGCCGTTCAAAATCTTAACCTTGATATTCAATATTTTGTCAGTGATCGTGCAAAAGCATTGATAAAACTTGGTGAAACAGGATTTAATTGTCCGAGTATTCCAGATCTGTTTCATGCTGAATATGAAATTGTAAAAACATTTGGGTCTGCTTTTGGTAAAAAAAGATCTGCTCTCACAAAGAGAATTGACAAGGCGTTGCTCACTTTGGCTCTCCTGAAGGAAGTTGGTGGGAATGCAAATAAAATAAGTGCGCAAAAAATATTAATTCAAAAACTGCAAAATGAGCAGACTCATATAGAAAAGGGTAAAAAATCTTATCATACCGCCCTTCACGACATATCAAAAGCCGTTCACCCATTTAATCTGAAAACAAATAGTGTAAAAAATTCAGCGGATTTAAAAAAGGACCTGTCAGAAAACTTGGTAAACCTATCTCTGTTGCGTGCAACGTACTGTATCAATGACAAAAATGATCGTTTGGGAAAATTTGGTCGGCAGATTGAAGATATTGCTTGGCTAATCAATTACTGGTGGTTGCTGGCAGATGAAAGCCTTGCCCAATATGAGATAGATGAAAAATGTAAGACATGGCTTCTTGAAATTTTTTTACCCTATGTTTACTGGAAGAAGCAAACATCGAAAACGAAAAATCCAAAATTGAAAAGTAAGCGCTCTACAAACCCCATCTTCCATCGGCTTATAAGCCGTGCGATAGTAAGCCATCTTTAAACGAACACATCAAAGGGAATCTTACTACAACATGGAAGAAATTGTCACCATCACAAACAGCCCGGAATCACCAGCATCAGGAGAGACCCCACGCCAATTTTACCAGAAACATCTGGCGAACTGGAAGAATACCGGCCTCAGTCAAGCCGAGTACTGCAGGCGCAACGGCTTGATCCGCCCCCGTTTCGGGTATTGGAAAAAGAAGCTCTTTAAAGAGGAAGGACAGGTGGAATTTGCCGTTCTCCCTGTGAGCATCTCGGAATAAAATACCCCTTTTATTCGAGCCAATATATCTTCCCCGATTCGCCTCATGGTGGACTCCAGGCTCAGCCTGGAGATTCCGGATCAGTTTTCCCAGGACACCCTGACAAAAGTCCTGCAAATTCTCCAGGTGATTTAATGTTTTTACCTTCGGACAACATCAAGGTTTATCTGGCTTTGGGCCATACTGACATGCGTAAATCCATTAACGGATTGTCCATTCTGGTTAGCGAGTATATGGCGTTGAACCCTTTCTCCGGCCACTTGTTTGTTTTTTGCAATCGCAGACAGAATATGATCAAGGTGCTGTACTGGGACCGAAATGGTTTCTGCTTATGGCATAAGAGGCTGGAAAAGCATTCTTTCAAATGGCCGACATCGCAACGTGAGATTATGGTGATCGGAAAAAGGGAACTTTCCTGGTTGATGGACGGTCTTTCCATTCACCAGGTCGAGGCTCATAAAACGCTGAAATTTTCTGCGCTTTATTGATATTTTAGTTCATATTTTCGGATGGTTGTAATATCATGCGGGCATGATTTTAGAGGCGGAAAATACGATTGAAAATGTCACTGATTTACAAGAAATGATCAATGATCTTCTTAGAAAAGAGAAGAACTATAAATCAGAAATTAAAATTCTTAATGAACAGATAAAATATCTCCAGAACCAGCTTTTTGGGCGTAAAAGCGAAAAGAAACCGATCAATCCAAATCAGGTTCAACTCTGCCTTTTTGACATACCGGAAGAAGAATTCCCCATCGACGATCAGCTTGAAGATGATGAGGAGATTGATGTCCCGGTTCATAAAAGGAAAAAAAGGGGTCGACGCCCCATCCCGGACAACCTGCCTGTAATTGAAGTCGTTCACGACCTCAACGATGCAGAAAAGGTCTGTGAGTGCGGACATCTCAAAGAATGCATCGGTGAAGAGGTCTCCAAACAGCTTGATATCATCC
>JBFXGD010000307.1:0-2856 GCA_050178385.1 Calditrichaceae bacterium | reverse complement strand
TTCCCAACAGAATAAAAGCCGTAATCATAGCAGCCGTGTCATAATAAACATGGAGTGATTCAAAACCGGGGAAAAGAGTCAGGACCGCGCTGTAGAAGAAAGCGGTTCCCGAACCGATCGCGATCAGTGAATTCATATCCGCTGTGCCGGCTTTTAGAGCTTTCCAGAATCCCGTAAAAAATTGCTTCCCCGCTCCAAAAAGAACAATCGATGTTAATACGAGTGATATATACAGTCTTATATTTAGTTTTATTGTTGTAATAAATGGAAAAATTTCCGGCATGGTAAGCACAAATACAACGGCTGAAAGAACCGCCGCTACGCCAAATTTAATCAGTATTTTTCGGGCTTTCAGAGACTGGTTATCAACAAGGATATTATCAATCTCCGATTTTCCTTCTCCGGTAATGATATTTAAACCGAATTTATCCGACAAAGTTTTTCCCGTCGCGGTCAGATCAATCGCTCCCGGAATAAAACTAAGCGTGATGGTTTCATTCGCGGTATTCGCCGTGACATCCAGAACACCAAACATTCTACGGATATAGTCTTCTATCTTTGCCGCCACGGAAGGATCCTGCAGCCCGGGCGCGGGTATGATCTCTGTGTTCTTTTTAACCTTATAGCCGGATTTTTCCACACTTTCGACCACATCGTTTGTTGAAAGTTCATCCGGTTTAAATCCGACTGCAGCCTGTTCAGTCGCAAAATTTACATTCACCAGAGACGCGCCGGGAAGAACGGACAAGCCCTTCTCCACACGGGCCACACAGGTCGCGCAAGTCATACCTTCTATCGGTATAAGTTTGTAAATCAGCGAATTGGGATCCGCCTGAGTTTTATTCCGGGTATTAGCCATATGCTTATGATCCCGCGTAATGGATTAAAAATTATCTTTCAAGAAAGTCTTCAATTTTTTTTATCAATAATTCTTCAGGCTCAAGTATAAATTGCGTCGGGCCATAATGACTTCTGATATTTTGTTCCGCCAAGTCCAGTACTATCTCCAGTTCCACTCTTCCAAAAGCCATTCCGGTACGCGCGACAGGACGATCAATCCTTTTCAGGAGGGCCTCTTCCTGCGGCATGGGAATGCCATGTTTTTTGAGCGCGTTCTCACTCCAGCCACGCACGATATCCACTTCTGATGGCAAGAGACGAAGCATACATTTATCCTGTCCGTCTTTTTTGAATCCGATATATCGATACTACTATCATTTGCTTCCCCTGACGCACCGAATCCCTGATTTCATCATATTCATAACCGGCATCCCGCAGCAATTTAAAAAAATCTTTCGCGATATTGCGGTTCGGTTCAGCGATGATGATATGACCGCCCGGCTCCAGAAATTTACCAAAAAGCCTGATAAGCGGATGAAAAAATCTCTTCTCATAAAGGATATCGGACGCTATGATCACTTCAAAAAGCCGGTTCAGCTCCGGCTGCCGCCAATCGAGTATCGCGGTTTCAGGTAAAGACATGTTATTTAACTTAAAATTTCGGAGGGACATTTCCAATGCCGGCTGTTCATAATCCGTCAACAACAATGAAGCGGGATCTTGCATTGCGATAAAGAGAGAAGATAATCCAAGGCCGCACCCTAATTCCAAGACTGATTTGTCCCCGATTAAATCAGGATGCGCTGCAACAAAACGACTGATGGCAATCGCGGATGGCCATAATTCAGCCCAATAGGGCAACCGCTCATCTTCATTAAAAAGGTCATCACTCACCTGATCAACCAAATCATCCAGATTCTTAACACGCTCAATCATTACCTTCTGATCATTTATCCGAAATTCCTCTGTCACCAGATCCATCTTTAAGGGAGAATGTGTCAGCTTTTTTTTTGTTTCCAAAAATCCTTCTCCTGATTCTTTTATTGATTCTAAAATAGAAGCATAGTTTATAAGTATATTTTACAAAACCATATACATATAACCTGATTTAATAGCAGATTCATTTCTTTTGGAAAAATGTATTTTATTTTGGATAATTATTATCCAGGAAGTGGACTACTGCAGCTGCCGCCCTTTTGGACGCTCCGGGCTCCCCTAATTTTTCTCTTATCACTTTAAGTTTTTCCCGAATTTGCGAATTTTGATCCTGCTTAAGCATTTGCGCCGCATGCTCCGCGGCCTTCTCCGGAGTAAAATCATTTTGAATCAGCTCAACCGCGACCGGAGATTCAGCCACGATATTCGCCAAACCGATGTATTCTATTTTGACAAGCATACGACCCAGCCAATATGTAAGCGGATTTACATGATAAACGATCAGCATGGGCACACCGTAGTACGCAGTCTCCAATGTCGCTGTTCCTGATGCGACAATCACGGCATCGTACCGCTGAAGGCATTTCTCTATCGGTTCTTCGATAATTTTAATAAAAGTATCTGTTTCCTTAAGATGATCGCTGTACATTTCATTCGGCAGATGCTTTACCTTTACAATCTCAGCCGTTTTAATCTGTTTGTTTTTGAATAAAATTCTCGCGGTTTCAATCATTTTTGGCAGAAGAGAAGCCACCTCCTGCCTGCGGCTCCCGGGGAGCAAACCAAACACAATATTATCCGGACTAATTTTTTTTGCTTCATCCGGAATATAGGCCGAATGTTTATCAACCAAAGGATGACCAACGTATTCCGCATCTATTTTGTATTGTTCATAAAATTTCTGTTCAAACGGAAAAAGTACAACCATACGGTCCACATATTTTCGAATTTTATCAATTCTGCCCTTACCCCATGCCCATAATTGCGGACTGATATAATAGATGACGGGGATACCTAATTTTTTTAAAGACTTTGCAATTTTTAAGTTAAATCCCGGATAATCAATCAGAATGGCGCAAA
>JBFXGD010000306.1:0-2878 GCA_050178385.1 Calditrichaceae bacterium | reverse complement strand
CGCGCTCGGCGGGGCCCTTGGTTTTATGATTTCTTACGGGATTATTTCTGCAGTGAATCTGATGGGGATTGAAAAATATGTCGGTGAACTAACGATTTCACCCATCAATGCAGCAATTTCATTGCTGACACTGGGATTTATCGGTATGGCTGCCGGATGGTTTCCCGCAAAACGGGCTGCCGGTCTTGATCCTGTCATAGCGATTCGAGCATAAAGGATAGACAAATGATAAGAAATTGGTATCTATTCCGTCTTTTTTTAAAGGAAATGAAAATACAACGAAAGCGTATTATGCTTACCGTCTCTGCCATCGCCTGGGGCACTCTGTCCATTATCCTCCTGCTTTCTTTTGGAGAAGGTTTAAAACGCCAGATGAGTAAAACAGAAAAGGGACTGGGGATTAACATTGTTATTCTAAGCGGAGGACAAACCGGAAAAGCGTACCAGGGCCTTCCAAAAGGCCGGCAAATAAATTTTACGGGAGAAGATGTTGAATTATTAAAGAAAGAAATCCCGGAGATCACGAGAATAAGCGGCGAATATGATTATTGGGGGGCTTCATTCAGTTACGGCAAAACGACCCTGACCGACCGTTTTACGGGTGTGCTTCCATCTTTTGAAGATATGCGGACACACTATCCCGATGCCGGCGGTAGATTTATAAATAAAATAGATATTGAGCAGAGCCGCCGCGTGATCTTTCTTGGCGATGAATTAAAACAACGATTGTTCGGAAATGAACCCGCCATTGGGAAGACAATAAAAGTCAATAATATTCCGTTTACCGTTATCGGTGTTATGAAAAATAAAATGCAGATGAGCATGTATAACGGTCCGGATGCCGGCAAAGCAAGCATACCCTTCACTACTTTCAAATCATTATTTGGAAGAAGACACCTGAGCCGGATCGTTTATCAGGTTGAGCATGCTGAATATGCCCCATTTGTAAAAAAAGAAGTATTCAGAGTATTGGGAAGAAAATACCGTTTTGATCCGGATGACAACAAATCGCTTTTTGTTTGGGACACCATTGAAAATTCAAAGACGGTAAAATTAATTATGGATGGTATTCAGCTGTTTCTTGGAGTAATCGGCGCACTCACCCTTCTGATCGCCAGCATCGGGGTCGCCAATACGATGTATGTATCGGTAAAAGAAAGAACAAGGGAAATTGGAGTTAAACGGGCAATTGGAGCCAACCGCGCATTTATTAAATCCCAGATTGTTTCGGAAGCTTTCTTTATCGCGATCGCGGGTGGCCTTATCGGCGGTATCATTGCTTTATTCATAATTAAGATTTTGCAGGGCATACCGGTTGGAGAAGGACCCCTTCAGTTTCTGGGAAAACCGACGTTCTCATTACCCATCGCGTTAACAACCACTATTATTCTCGGGCTGGTCGGTCTGGCTTCTGGTTTCTTCCCCGCGAGGCGCGCTTCAAAGATTGAACCCGTGGAGGCATTAAGGTACGAATAAATGGTACAGATCTTATTGACTGGAGAAACAAAATGATTAAAATGGAAAATATTTCCCGGGTGTACGACACCGGAAGAGTAAAAGTTGATGCTCTAAAAGAGATTGACCTGCATATCAACAGGGGTGAATTTGTGGCGATCATGGGACCTTCCGGTTCCGGAAAATCAACGCTAATGAACATGATCGGCTGTCTCGACACACCGACTTCAGGAAATTATTTCCTTGACGGGAAGCCGATCCAGAAAATGGACGATAACAATCTCTCTGCCATACGTAATCACAAAATCGGTTTTGTATTTCAGAATTTTAATCTCTTGCCTTACGCAACAGCTTATGAAAATGTAGAGCTGCCATTAATTCTATCCGGGATGTCAGCAAACAAAAGAAAACCGCGCGTGGTTGACTTACTCAAACGCGTGGGGCTTGAAAACAGAATGGATCATAAGCCGAATGAACTATCAGGAGGCCAGCAGCAGAGGGTCGCGATTGCCAGAGCTCTGGCAAATGCCCCGCGAATTATTTTGGCCGATGAGCCCACCGGGAATCTTGACAGTCATTCAGGTCAGGAAATTGTTGACCTGTTTACGGAATTATGGCGGCAGGGAAACACCATACTCATGATAACGCATGACCCTGAAATTTCAGACCGCTGTCCGAGACAGATCCATCTAAAAGACGGAATGATCGTTGAAGACAAAAACGAACATTAATAAAATTATAAAGCAACAGCGGTTATTTTTTATCCAGAATAGACCTGACCTTTTTTGCCAGCGACTGAACCGAATAGGGTTTATGTATAAAATTCAAACCCTCTTTTAAAACGCCGCTTCGCACAATATGATTATCTGTGTAGCCGGAAGCGTATAGCACTTTTAACCCGGGTATGATTTCCTTCAGTTTCTCTCCCAGCTCATCCCCTCCCATTTCCGGCATAATCACATCGCTTATCACCAGAATATCCTTAAATTTCATTTTTTGCGCTATTTCCAAAGCCTCAAGACCATTTTCCGCTTCGATCACATTATATCCGAATGAACGAAGAGTCTCGCATGCAAATCCCCTGACAGCATAATCATCTTCAACAAACAATATCGTTTCATTTCCACCCACGATGATTTCGTCCAATTCTTCTTCATGCTCCGATTTTTCATACCCACCCGCGCATGGCCAGTATATTTTGAATGTGGTTCCTTTACCTACTTCACTATACACCTCAACACTTCCTTCATTCTGTTTTACAATTCCATAAACCGTTGAAAGTCCCAGTCCTGTCCCCTCTCCTTTTTTCTTTGTGGTAAAAAAAGGTTCAAAAATTTTCTCTTTAATCTCATCCGGCATCCCGCTTCCCGTATCGCTGATTGCGATTACCACATAAAGCCCGGCTTTCCCGGAAAGGTGTTTT
>JBFXGD010000305.1:0-2912 GCA_050178385.1 Calditrichaceae bacterium | reverse complement strand
CATTCAGGCGGCAAAAAACACGAGTCAGATCATTCCTTACTGCCATCCTTTTCCGGTGGATTTTGTGGGTGTGGAATTTGAAATTTCTGAATATATGATCAGGTCAACAGTTACGGTCAAGGCGATTTATAAAACCGGTGTTGAGATGTAAGCGTTAACCGGAGCGTCTGTGGCCGCGCTAACCCTCTATGATATGATGAAGATGCTGGATGACGACATGGAAATTACCGGCACAAAACTCCTGTTTAAAAAAGGCGGAAAATCTGATTACAAGGGGCGTTTTGGTTCCAAATTAAACGCGGCGGTCCTGGTCATTTCAGACTCTGTTTCAGCCGGGAAGAAAAATGATTTGTCCGGCCAGATGATTGTGGAGCGGTTAAAACAGGAAAATGTTACTGTGGCTGATTATAAAATAATTTCTGATGATCAGGATGGAATTGAAGAAACGATTCGCTGTTACGCTAAAGAAAAACAATATGACCTGGTGATCACAACCGGCGGAACCGGATTCAGTCCCCGTGACAATACGCCTGAAGCGATGGTAAATGTCATTGAGCGTGAAGTCCCAGGGATACCTGAAACTGTTCGGGCTTACGGCCAGGAACGTACCCCGTACTCCATGCTTTCACGAAGCCGTTCCGGAATGATCGGGCAAACGCTGATTGTAAACTTACCGGGATCAAAAAAAGGTGTAGCCGATTCTCTCGATGTTCTGTTTCCTGCTGTATTTCACGCGTTTAAGATGATCTGGGGCGGAGGTCATGAGAAGGACGGACGGAAAGGACAGAAGGATGATTGATTTTGAGTCGGCCCGCAAAATGATTCTTGATAATACCGGGCTTTTAGGAACACGGGTTTTGAAGGTAACGGATGCGCCCGGTTTTGTCCTGGCGGAAGATGTTAAGTCTGAAACACCTCTGCCGCGATTCGATTCATCAGCTGTTGACGGATTCGGCGTAAAATATGCCGATTTAGAAAAAGCGAGTCCGTCTGAGCCTGTTTTTTTGAAATTAAAAGGAATTATCCGGGCGGGTGATGCCTCCGATCTTGAACTGGACAAAGGCCATGCCATAAAGATTTTGACCGGCGCCCCGGTGCCCGAAAGCGTGGAAGCCGTCGTCATGCGAGAATTTGTCGATGAGGACAATGACACGGTGGGCGTCAAACGAAAAGTCAGTCCCGGAGAAAATATCAGGAAAAGCGGCGAGGAATTCAGCTGTGGTGATATTGTTCTAAAGGCGGGTACTTTGCTGACGCCGGGAGCGATTGGGATGCTCGCGACACTTAACCGGACCCAGGTTACCGTTTATCGCAAGCCAACGGTTGCATTGATTGTTACCGGAAGTGAGACGCGCAAGCCCGGTGAAGAAATCGGGACGGGACAAATCCCTGAATCAAATTCGTTTGGGCTTAGCGCGGCGTTGCGGACCATCGGAATCTCCCAAATTACCGTCACACACACCAATGATGACAAGATAGCCATTGGTGACGCGTTTAAAAATGCGCTTCATGATTATGATGTTGTGATTTCATCGGGCGGAGTCTCGGTGGGTGATTACGACTTTGTAAAAGACGCGCTGAACGATCTCGGGGTACGAACGGTCTTTTGGAAGGTAGCGATGAAGCCGGCTAAGCCGTTCTACTTTGGCATGCATTCCGAAAAGATGATTTTTGGCTTGCCGGGGAATCCGGTATCGGCATTGCTGTCATTTTATCTTTTGGTAAAGCCGGCGCTAAACAAACTAAGCGGATTGGATGTTCCAAAGCGAATCATGATAAAAGCAGAATTGTTGTCGGAGTTGCGCAAGAAACCGGGACGAAAAGAATTTGTCCGGGCCAAGCTTTTACATGGTGAAGATGGCGTTTTTTCGGTTCAGCCGTCCAGGGGGCAGGATTCGCACATGATGGGTGGACTGGCCGCAGCTGACTGCCTTATTCATTTTCCGGAACAGGCGGATTTATTGGAAAAAGAACGGATTGTCGATGTTGAAATATTACAATGGGGTAATTTATGAACAGCAATACAGGTAGAATTGTAGCCATATCGGTGAGTAAGAAAAAGGGAATTCCTAAATCCAATGTGGATCATGCGGTACTGCTAAGCGAATGGGGTATCGACGGTGATATCCACGCGGGTAAATGGCACAGACAGGTGAGTCTTCTCGCCATCGAGAGCATAGAAAAAATGCGTGAAAAGGGACTGAATGTCCGGCCGGGCGCCTTTGCTGAAAACATCACCACCGAATTTGTGAATATCCCGGAGCTGAAAGTTGGTGACCATATTATGATCGGTGAGGCGGAGCTGGAAATAACCCAGATAGGGAAAGAGTGTCATACCCGCTGCGCTATTTACTATCGGGCCGGTGATTGTGTTATGCCGCGTGAAGGGATATTCGCGAAGGTCATCAACGGTGGAGAAATTAATGTTGACGATGAATTTAAAATTCAAAGCATGTCAAAGGAAAATTAATCGTTCTGCCGGTATTGATATAGATACGGATTTTATGAAACTCAGGCGGTTATAGAACCAGGCGCAAAGGCATTCAAAAAGAAGCGAAAATACCAACTACTTGTCACTAAAATCCATCTAAACGGCTTGAACGATATAAAATATATCAGAGACATTTCTCTCAAAAAACCAAGATAATAATCTTATTTAAATAATAATTCATAAAGCGAAAAAGGGCGTATTTTAAATGAAAAATGATTCATTAATATTGTGGCTTGTGAAAAAAAGGATTTAAGTTTTGTGAAAATAATGGCCTAATGACACGAATTTTTCTTGACTTTAAATTAAATAACCATTAGTTTTTTACGTTCCAATACCTGCATAATTATTCAGCATGTTGCAGTAATTATATTCTATAAGGACTTAGTTATAATTAATTCGAAAAGGAAGCATGCCGCGACCA
>JBFXGD010000304.1:0-2965 GCA_050178385.1 Calditrichaceae bacterium | reverse complement strand
GTTCCCAGGTCCACCGCTGAATTTAAAATCCGGTCTTTTACCTGCGTGTTTGTGAGATCAGGATACGCGGACCAGATCGCCGCCGCGCAGGCCGCCGCGTGAGGCGCGGATGCCGATGTGCCAAAAAATCGTATCTGACCGCTGCCGCCCGGATATTCCTGGCCGAAACCGCCCGCCCCGGTGATGATATTTCCGTCCACGGCGACGATATCCGGTTTGTTTCGTTCTTCATAAGTGTAGGATGGATAGGAATATATCCGGCTTGGCCCGATGGAACTAAAGTATTCCAGTACATCGGGAGAATCATAGCGCACCGCTCCGGCGGCGATAACTTCGGATACGGCGGGCTGGCCGTTGATGCTGCCGGGAAGGTTGTAGTATTCGTTAACTGTTAGCGAGCCCGAGTAGTAATAAGCCAGTTCCACACGCCGGTCAGCCCCCGAAACCTTTTCTATAACGACATTAAATGTGGTTGATGCTGAAAAATTTTGATACCTAATAGATACAAAGGGATCATTGGCATCCGGCCGGCTGCGGGTTGTGGAGATTATTGAAGTACCTGAAGAGTTGGCGAGGTGCACTTCATATTCACTGGTAGCGCCGTCGAATGGCTCACTCCATTGTAGAAATATAAAAACTGTTGTAAAGGTGCTAACACTGATCTCCTGTGTCCAGTCGCCGCTGCCGCTGAAATCGTGTACATTAGTCAGGCCCAGTTGAGAGCCAAGCCCGCTGAAGTCGCCTTCATAATGATCTTCGCGTGAATTTCCCGCGGATGAGGCGTAAACAATCCCGTCATTCACAATGGCGTCGCGCGCGGCGGTGGCGATGGGACCTTCTTCAAACCAGGGTTCGCCAAAAAACCCGATATCATCCACCACCACCTGACATCCGGCGGCCACCAGATCGTTGATCGAATTAATAAAACCGGCGGCGCTGCCAATTCCCGTACTAAAAGCCAGCCCGGCGCCGGGAGCCAGATCGTGGATAATTTCCAGCATGGCCGTGCCCTCGTCGCCTCCTTTGGAATTGTCGATAACATTGATGGAAGGGGGCAGGTCATCGGTGGATTGGGGATCGGCAATACTGTCACAGCCGTCTGAGATGACTCCAACCGTGATCCCCGTTCCGTCACCGCCAAGAATATTCCGTACCGTATCGGTATGATGAAGCGTATCGCCTTCAGATGTGACGGAGCCTGTCCGTAAATGCCCCGTCTCCGTTTCCCTGATGTTGGTGATAAAATTACCCGAAGCAAGATGAATGATGTTTTTAAAGGGTATCCAGGCCACGATCAGGCCGAATTTTTCATTAAAGGCGGTTATTTCACCACCGGATGATTTTACAAAAGCAAGGGTTTCTTTAAAAGAGCCGGAAACGGAGATCGTTAAGCGGATTCTAAGATTCTGATCGATCTGCAGAAGGAAATTGGAATATTGATCTGAAAACTGAGCCGGTGTAAGTTCATTATTTTTAAGTACTCTATCGCTAATAACAGGTATGAGATTTAAAATCAGCGATGATATTTTCTTTTCATCCGGCGTTTTCGCGCGGTAACGATCCGGAATTGCCTGGGCATGGGCCTGTTGATAAAAAAACAAACAAAGCAAAAGTATGATAAAATACCTGTTCATCGATTCCCCCCGGAAAACTGGTGATAAATGCCGAAAAAATCAATTCGGCTGAAGCGGTCTTGAACAGTGAACGCGCCATATTAAACTGAAACAACCGGTATATTTAAAATAATTCAGAAAAAACGGTTATGAGTGATTAAAAGCAAAAATAACGTGATCAAATAGGCTGATATGGCCGTCTGACGCCTTTTTCGCGTGATAATGATGAAATTTTCAGGGTATGTCGCACGAATCAACACTGGTCAATATCCTAACGGTTCTAATTTGCAAACTAAGCTGTAATTTAATCAGACCGATTATAAATTATGACAAAAAACTTATGGAAGGAGAAATGGATGACTCTTATTCCCATGGAAGAAATGGAATACGTCTCAACGAAAACAAAAAAATCTGTCACGACAAAGCTGGAAAAATGGACTCGGCAATTATCTTCGCTCAAACATTTTGATCTGATTCACATCAGCGAAGGTCAGCTCACGTATCCACCGACCAGAAGTTCCAGGATACCTTTCATCAATCTTCGAATCAAGGAAGATCACTTGCAAAAAGTCTATCCATGGACGCATGATTCTCAAAATAAATTAAGCAAAAGGCTGGTATCTCTGTTTCATCCCGATGAAACCTGTGTGGAACTGGATATGAAATTTGTATTCAAGAATCACTTTCCCCATAACCGTCAGGATGTGTATCTGAAGGTAAATTATCTTCATCCAAGAAATTCCGAACACCTTGATCAAAGAACCAGCGATTGGTTTGATGAGACGATCGGGCTGATTGAGAGATTTGATCAATTTTTCGGGACATTTTCCGTTATTTAGATCATGGTAAAAAACGGGTTTCGCCGGATTAAGGATATCAGGATCTCATTCGGGTTTTGTTGAAAATTCTTTTATTATTGCCAATTCAATTAATATTTTATAGCTTAATCAAAACATATCGCTAATTAGCCGCTTTTTTTGTAATTTAAAGAAAGCCAGCGGGCGGCAAATTTATATCGTTCTTATCTTCTCTAACAGGAGGCCGGTTTAATTCTAAATCAAATAAATTCCTCAAGCGGACAGGGTACAGGAAGCCGGGGGGTAGAATTTATTTTGATTGATGACAGTTGCCCTGTATAGGTTGTTTTAAGGAGTCTATCACTGAAAGCGTTAGAAGATATTTATCCGAAATTATAATAGGTCAGGCAAGTTTTGGTAATTTGGTAAAATCTTTTCATAAATAATTTTTTGACCAACTATTAACCATACCGGAGGATACAATGAAGATCCAAAGATTCTTAACGATGATCGTAGCGGGAATTATGATTTTTATGATGACCGGATGCGCGGACG
>JBFXGD010000303.1:0-3039 GCA_050178385.1 Calditrichaceae bacterium | reverse complement strand
ACGGTCAAGAAGCTATTCAAACCTGCCGGAATCCGGAAAATACGATACACCTCGTTATCAGCGATATTGTTATGCCCAAAATGGGCGGTCAGCACCTGATTGGCAGGCTTAAATCAAAATTTCCGGAAATAAAGTCATTGTTTATGTCGGGATATACGGATGGATCAATGATACATCAGGGCCTGCTGGGATCAGATATGCATTATCTGCAGAAACCTTTCACTCCGGGGGTCTTGGCAAAGAAAGTGCGGGAAGTTCTGGATGAATTCAATTAGATTTATCACTTTTTCAGTGGAAAAATCACATCATCTTTCTCAACAAGCTTTCCAAAATCAGCAAGATCAAGAGGCTTGCTGAATAAATATCCCTGATACTTATAACATTTTTGCGCACCGAGAAATGCCAGATGTTCCGGTTCTTCCACCCCTTCGGCGATGACTTCCTTGTTAAGATTCTGTCCGAGAACGATGATCGATTTTACCAGTTCCTTGTTCTTTTCACTGGTGCCGATATGCTGGATAAAAGACCGGTCTATTTTTATGGAAGTCGCCGGTATTTTATGTAAATAGACCAGAGACGCAAATCCAATTCCAAAATCATCAATGGCCAGTTTAATGCCAAGCCGGTTCAATTCGTTAATATTTGTGATCACTTCCTTCTGGTCATCCAGATAGCTGGTTTCTGTAAGCTCTAGCTGGATATATTTTGGATCAATATCGGATGCCTTCAATATTCTTTCCAGGCTTTTTATCATATTTGTCGATTTTAACTGCTTTGCGGAAAGATTTATCGAGACATACAGATTTGGATTGATTTTTCTAATGACAGAATTAAACTCCTGGCAGGTTTTGTTGAATATCCAATCGCCCAGTCTGTTTATCAAATTATTTTCTTCCGCGATCGGAATAAATGACACGGGAGGCACAGCGCCTAATTCAGGATTCTGCCAGCGAACCAGCGCTTCTGATCCCACAACTTTATAATCACCGTTTGTTTTTTTCTCTATAATCGGCTGATAAACCATTTTTAGCTGTTTGTCAAAGGTTTTATCTTTGACCATTGTTCGGAGATTGTTTTCAATTTTCAGCCGGTTCATCGATTTGTCCGTCATGTCTTTTGAAAAGAACTGATAATTGTTTTTTCCTCTTTTCTTGGCGTTGTACATGGCGATATCGGCATTTTTTACCAAAGTTTCACGGTCTTTCCCATCTCTCGGGAAGAAAACGATGCCAATACTTGGTGTTAAATAGGTGATTTTATGGTTTTTGATGAAATAAGGTTCAGATAGATTCTTAATCAGGCGCTCCGCTACCGTACTGGCCTGAAATTCCTGTTTTAACCTGCGTGCAATGACGGTGAATTCGTCGCCGCCCAGGCGGAACACATAATCAGATTTCCGTAATGAATCATTCATTCTTTTTGCGGCTTCTTTAAGAACCATATCGCCAATGTCGTGACCAAGTGTATCGTTAACGAGTTTAAAATTATCAAGATCGCAAAAGAGAACAGCATTGATACTGCGAGCGGCATCGCGTTCTGATTCCAGCAGAATCTGGTCAAGTTGCTCATAAAAGGCATCGCGGTTTCTTAATCCCGTCAGCTTATCGTGATACGCTAAATATTTTAATTCCTTTTGGGAAAGGACGACCGCGGTCAGATTGGATCCAAAAAAACAAATATGAGATATTTCTTTACTTTCATTATCCTTAAAGATCGGTTGATAATAGCGTTTATAGTACAAAGATTTATTTTTTTCATGAAAATAAAGTTCTTCCGTGAAACGGATCGTCTTTTTTTCGGTCAACACCCGTGCAAAATTTTCTTTTCTCTTCAGACTGGAGTCAGAACTAATCCCCATGAGTTTAAAAAAATAATCATCATCTTTTCCCAGGATGGATTTTCGGAGTTTGGCATCGACTAAGTAGAGTTCGTTGACGAATTCGTATTTGCCTTCAGAGTTGTAAACGGCCACTTCCATCGGCACTTTCTGAAGAAGCATGTACTCATTTTTAAAGCTAACCGGTTCGGTATCCCCTGAATTGTCATCGGATCTGTTCAGGAACGAGAACAGGCCTTTTTTCTGTGTCTTTGTCATATTCCTTCAACACCAGGTTTAGATTATGGATTAAATGATTCTGGTTGTACTATGATTCTATTCTGATAATCGGCAAATATGAATTTTCTTTACTCAAAATATCATAATTGAATAGAAGCAAGAGTGATCAACATCAATCAATTTTCCATAACTTGTGAACGTTTTTCAAAATGATTAATAATTTATTGCAAATATAAGTGCTTCACGATTCTGTTCCCAGGCCTTATCGGGGTCAATATCAGGTAGCTCCAGAGTGATCACGGGTATATTTCGTTCATTTCCAGCGTAATTCCCGAATGAGCCGGGAGTCGGGTATCCGATATCACTACTCACCGGATAGCCGTTCATTTGTGCCATTATTTTCGCGAGATCCTCTGCCGGACCATCATAGTTTACTACATGTAAATCCTGATGAATCGTTATGATTTTATCCGGCCGGTATTCATTTAATAAATCAATCAACACCCGTGTCTCAAGTTCAGATGCGGGTTCGGGTCCGGGATAATTCTTCTGTTTTTGATATACGGGTGACCAGTCATCGGTGGGGAAATTTCTGTTAATATCCACCTTTCCCGAATTAAGTCGGCTGCGTTCAATTAAGGCGTCGGGGTTTACGGCAGGAACAAAAATCACTCTTTGCCGGATTTGATCCGGATTGGCGGCAAGATACTCCGCCAATCTGACAACCAGATGAAAACCGGTTTGTTCATCCCCGTGAAATGCGCCAAGGACGAGTGTTGTCTTTTCGGATTGTCCCAGTTCCAAAAGATATATGTTTCGACCCAGCCCGCTCTTTGCGTAAATGTGCCAGCTCAGGGCGCTCCGGCTGACAGATTCGTATAGCTTTTTTGTTTCGCGGTGCAATAAAAGATGCCGGAAGTATGGCGCAAGAAGATAATAACTTGCTACGCCAAGAAATAAAACTAATAATATAAAATGGCTTT
>JBFXGD010000302.1:0-3054 GCA_050178385.1 Calditrichaceae bacterium | reverse complement strand
AAATGTTATGATTGACCGATCCAAATATAAAAAAAAGCAGAAAAGTAACTACAACAAAAGATATAGCCATCATGCTGATAAGTATCAGAGGCCGGACGATAATTAAATCTGAAAAAACTTCGAAAAAATAACGACTGTACAAATATACCGAACCCGAAACGGCTATAAAAAACAACAGAAAAGTCAGAATTCCACCCGGAACAGGTTGGCCAGTAATCAAAAAGTCAATTATAAACAACAAAACAATCACGAAAATCGCGTCTCTGTAACGTCTGCACGAAAAGAAAGCAAAGGCTGAAGAACCGATCATTCCAAAAGAAATGAGCTGAAAAGCCGGATGTCCGATATCCAGGATTCTCACGCCAAATGGGATCAAACCCAGAATGGACGACAGCACGGTACCAAACAGAATTATCATAATGATTTTTGCAATTTGAGATCCCTGATAACCCATCATTTTCTTCCCTTCGCAGTCGGATCATATCATTCAGTTGATTAAAAATCCATGATTTGTTTGTTTTAAATATTCCTGTGAACGATAAAAACTCCTTATCCCGCATGCGTAAATATGTGAAATAGTTGGGTCTCTATCTGGTATCAGGGCGAAATTACCACTATCTAAACCATGAACCTTCTCAGTTTATTTTTAAGCTCATGAATCTGATGTCTCACTTTTTTCAGATCACCGTAGTTTTTAGCGGCTATATATTCATCCCTTTTTGTCTTAAGCCTTTTTATTTCAGATTTAATACTTTTTTTATCAATTCCCACGACCTTATGATGCTCATGCATATCAATATCAAGAGCTTTACAAATGGCCTCAAGCAAATGTTCTTTATTTAGCTGTGTGTATCCCTTAACCGCTTCGTGTTCAATACCCTTGGCAATTTCCCTCAACTGAGCCACACTATTCTTTTTTAATTCTTCAAATTTGTACGACATAATTCCTCCTTCAATCAATATTACAATCAATTTGTCTGAATTTTTGTCCGGTTGAAAAATTATTTAAAATTAGGGTGCCGGAACTACAGTCATGTTCCCCATATCCATTCACAAGTTAGCTTCAACAGAGACTGTATCCTGAACTAATATTAACACGAAATGTATAAAAATCAATTATAAATATCAGGAAAATTGTCATAACATTTTTAGTTTGGGGTGATTCGGTTAATCGGAGTGGAAAATACATCATATTATTTTTGAAGAAATAAAAAACCGGTGAAGCTCTGTGATGTATTCAGAGATATTCTTCACCGGTTTAAATTGCCTGCAAACAGCCAGGAATCAATCTTCCCAGAAAATTTCATAAAACACACTCCAGGTGCCATCTTTCATCTTTGATTTGAAATTCTCTTTGACCCGTACTCCAGATCCTCCGGCCATTTCTACTGCCTTCTTTGAATAACCATAGCAGGCGGAGGGAAGCCAGTCCAGAAACTTATCTGAAACACAGAAACTGATCATCGCGTACCCGCTATGTGAAACGGGAACTTCTACTGTTCCTTCTGTAAAGAATCTTTGCCACAATTTTGGATAATTTCTAATGACAAAGGCCGGATTTGCGATTTTAAAAAATAATTTGTATATGGAGTTCAAACTTTTTTCCGCGATAAACGCGTACATCTCGGCGTTTTCTTCGCAAGAATCTGAATTCTTAATCTTACATAGAGAGCTGATAAGATCTTTAAATGCTGAAAAGGGATACAATTCCGATAGATGAAGCTCTTCGCGCCATACTTTTGATGATTCCCATGGCATGGAGGCCAACAACTCATCCCAGGTTTCTTTCCCGTAAGTATTGACAACAAACTCTTTCCCGTAAACAAAATTAACTCCTTTTGCCGTAAAATCTACCATTTCCATGGTTTCCATTATACGTGTCCTTTCTTTTAACACCTTTACGATTAAATTTTCATAGATAATAATCGGCATGTGAAAAAAGAAATTTAGGTGTATTTGTTAAAAAAATAATAAGGTTTGATTTTTTATTTTAGATATCTTCAGGATTTATCCCGGGAGACCAATCAGACAGGCATTCAGTTCGAATTTTTAGCAGGCAGTGTATCCGCTTTTTTTCAGCGGTAATGTTCGGATCGGTCAGAAAATCACAACCGGCGGCTCACAATTTTATTTACACGTTCGGAGAGAATTTTATCATAGGGCATTTTGCCGCTTTTTACCTATTACTATTGCCATTAGCCTCTAAAATTTTATAGCCTGAATGATTATTCAAAAAATATCCATTATTATTCATTTATATCTGAAGGATTGAGGACATTATTTACCGCTAACAGCAAATCCCGTCTTAAAAACGGTTTTCTGATATACCCGGCCAAACCATTGACAGGAAATTTTTTTCTGGTGTTCTGCTCTTCATACCCGCTGCAAAGAATGACTTTGATATTGCTGTTGATTTGGATCAGTTTTTGATAAACTTCGTTTCCTCCCAGCCCGGGCATATACATATCCAGAATGACTAGGATTATTTCATCGCTTTTAGCGTTAAATTTCCGGATAGCCTCCGTTCCGTCTGAAGCGGTTATAACCTTAAAGCCAACTGATTCAAGGTGTTTTTGGGCCACATATTGAATATCTACTTCATCATCAATGACTAAAATCGTACCGCTCCCGCTCTGGTCACTTTTAATTATTTTTTTTTCTTTAGACTGTTGATTCTCTTCTTTTGAAATTCGAAACAAAATGGTAATATTCGTTCCATGACCCGGTTTGCTTGTTAAGCTGATAGTGCCTTCATGGCTCTTTACGATTCCCAAAACTGCCGCCAGCCCCAGGCCCCTTCCTGAAAATTTGGTTGAAAAAAAAGGATCGAAAATTTTATTCTGAATATCTTTGGAAATACCGCTTCCGGTGTCGATCACTTCAAGAAAAACATACTCTCCCGCGGTCAGTTTATTATCAATAAATGTATTCACAAAATAATCATCATTGAACCACCTCAGTCCTGTCTTTATTCGTATCATACCTTTTCTGTCCCCAAACGATTCTGACGCGTTGGTTATTAGATTCATAATGACCTGCCGAATCTGAGCCATG
>JBFXGD010000301.1:0-3117 GCA_050178385.1 Calditrichaceae bacterium | reverse complement strand
CCCAGATTAAATATCACATAAGGTGTTCCAAGCCCCAGTTCAGAATAATACTGTATCCGTTCATTTACCGTCAGATATTTCTTGTTGCCATTTTTCATCAGTTTATCAAAATCTGAATAAGCCATTTTCCAAGTCGGTTTTGGAGAATTTAATTCATAGTCCTGGCTAAACTTAAGACGGGTCACGCGCTCCATGATTCCCCGAACCACGTATAATTTGATCTTTTTACCATCTTTTAAATGTCCCAAGAAACCACATTCACTTTTGTCACCCGTATAGATACCCAACGCGGATCCTGAATCTGGTGACAGTACATTATGCGCCAGAAAATACCCGTCATGGTAGGTACCGTCAGACATCCTTGCGCCAACAGCGTCGGGAATAAATACAACACTCCCGATCAGAATGATCTTTGGATTGACGGCGATTGTCCGGCATGGGATTCGGTTATATTTTGCTGTTGTCTGAATTTTTGAATTATTTCCGTAAAGAAACCATTCAGTATCACTCTGCTGATAATAATTTGAATGGGAATCGAAAACCGGCTTTTTGTTGTTTTGAGCCAAACTAATTCCGAATAGAAATAGAAGAAATACAATACTGATCGTAAATTTCATAAATTGAAAACTCCGGAAATTGTTGAATTGACAGCGCTAAACGGTCGTATCTTTTTCTCTTAAAAAGATGATGATAATCCCGCCGATTATGAGAACCACCGGCCAGTATTTGACATACTGAAGGTGGCGTAGGATAAACAAAAGCCCAAGAACATTCAGAATCGTTCCAGGCAGAATCAAACCTTTTTCCCTGGACCCAAGAAGATAGAGCAAAAAAAATCCGATCCCCGGTCCCATCAGAAATACAGGCCATACGTTTTGCATATGATGCCATCCAAACCAGTTACAGTAAAAAAACAGAAACCCGTAAATTGTAAGAATCGTGGCAGGCATGATGAGTGAGATATTTTTTTTATTTAGGAAAAAACCAAGCCAGAATCCAATTCCACCGAAAATAATAAGGATGGGCCAGATCTGTAAAAAATTAAAACTGATGATATGAAGGTTATCCAGTAAAAAAATAAATCCAAGAAAAATCAGAATCAATCCGAGCGCTTTATTCCGATTATTCATAGCATACCTTTCTGCTTCTTGTTTAAGCCGATATTATAAGTTAAACTAAGAATTTATCAAACCGTTTCTTTCGATGTATTTTCTTTTGTCAAAGAAAACCGCCAAACATCATTAATCATTCCGCCGCGCTTGTGTTAGTTTCAAAATAGTCATTGTTCTGCTTTTCTACAGGCGGTCCATATAATCTATCCTAACGTTCTTTTTAGCGCAAATATAATAAAATTTAATTGAGATTCGTCTGCTTTTTCCGGGTAAATTTAGATGCCAATAAATTAAAAAATAAGTACATTTTATCATGCAATCTTAGTATATTATTTCACCTATATTTGATCAGCAAATGATCTTTTATTATATCAACGGAGGAATATTGTCATGAAAGATCGTATTTTTAACTTTAATGCCGGACCTGCCGCGCTGCCACTCTCTGTGTTGCAGGAAGCGCAGAGTGATTTATTGAATTACAAGGGCGAGGGCCTTTCCGTGATGGAAATGAGCCACCGGTCCAAAACTTTTGATAAAATCATCAAGGATACGGAAAATCTCATGAAAGAAATCATGGGAATTCCGGATGGGTACAAAGTGCTATTTTTTCAGGGCGGCGCCACCTTACAATTTGCAGCCGTTCCAATGAATCTTTTACCCGATGGTAAATCAGCAGACTACATCAACACCGGAACGTGGTCCACAAAAGCTATCGAAGAAGCAAAAAAGCTTGGTAAAAATGTTAATGTGATTGCTTCATCGGAGGATGAAAACTTTACTTATATACCGGAAAACTTTAAAATCACACCTGATGCGGCTTACCTGCATATTACTTCCAATAATACAATTTACGGAACCCAATGGCAGAAATTCCCCGGAACCGGTTCTGTTCCATTGATTTGCGATATGTCATCGGATATCAACTGTAAAAAGATAGATGTCAGCAAGTTTGCCATGATTTATGCCGGCGCACAGAAAAATATGGGACCATCCGGTGTCACAATCGTCATTATCAGAGAGGACCTTCTCGAAAAAAGCCCAAAAAACATTCCGACAATGACCAGTTTTAAAATTATCGGCGCAAAAGAGTCCCTCTATAATACACCGCCTACATTTGGAATTTACCAGATGAAACTTGTGCTTGAATGGATGAAAAATTCAGGCGGTATTTCAAAAATTGAGGAAATCAACCGCAAAAAAGCAGGCCTGCTTTACACAGCGATTGACGGTACCGCTTTTTACCGGGGAACGGTTCGCAAAGAGTACCGCTCATTAATGAACGTCACATTCCGTCTTCCTTCCGAGGAGCTTGAACAAAAATTTATCGCGGGCGCCATCGAGAACAACATGATCGGCCTCAAGGGCCACCGTTCAGTCGGCGGCATTCGCGCTTCCATTTATAACGCGGTTCCGGTACAAGCCATCGAGGCCCTGGTAAATTATATGAAAGATTTTGAAAAGAAAAACGGTTAATTCCGCATAAATTGAAGTAGAAGAGACGCTGCTACCCGGCGTCTCTTTTTTTAGACATACTGTCCCGCCGCGTATCCTGAGGCCCAGGCCCACTGAAAATTAAATCCGCCGAGATGACCTGTCACATCAACCACTTCACCGATAAAATACAATCCCGGTATTTTTTTTGATTCCATCGTCCTCGATGAAAGTTCATTGGTGTCAACGCCGCCTCTTGTAACTTCGGCAGTCCTGTAGCCCTCGGTGCCGTTCGGTTTTATTTCCCAACAGCTAACAATATTGGCGAGTTTATTTAGCTCCTGTTCGCTATATTCATTTATCCAACCCGAAAATCCATGATATAAACAGAAAATCCGGGACATGCGCTTTGGAAGGTACAGACTCAGGAAATTTTCAACTTTTTGTTTTTTTGACCGGTGCTTCATAAGTAGTTCCGGAAAATCGATGTCCGGTACCAGGTTTAGACAGATACTGTCACCTGGATTCCAATAGGATGATATTTGCAGAATTGCCGGACCGCTCAGACCGCGGT
>JBFXGD010000300.1:0-3117 GCA_050178385.1 Calditrichaceae bacterium | reverse complement strand
CAATGAATCCCATGGCTCAGTATCCGCAAAAAATTACGGTCGATGCGGTTGTAAATTCGGTAATGGTTGCAGATCCGCTGAGAATTCTGGATTGTTCGCCAATTACTGATGGAGCCGCCGCGCTGATCATTTGTCCGGCGGATCTTGCCCGTAAAATAAGCAAAAAACCGCCGGTTAAGATCATAGGCTTGGGTCATGCGACGGATACCATCGCGCTTCACAGCAGGAAAGATCTGACAAAATTAAATGCTACGGTCAAAGCCGCTGAAGCGGCCTACAAAATGGCCGGTCTGAATCCGGGAAAAATCGATGTGGCGGAAGTGCATGATTGTTTTACCATAGCTGAGATCTGTATCCTTGAATCCATCGGATTTGCTGAAACCGGCAAAGGTGGAGAAGCAACAGCATCCGGAATGACTACGCTGGGAGGCAAAATTCCGGTAAATACCAGCGGCGGGCTGAAATCGAAAGGACATCCCGTCGGAGCCACGGGAGTAGCCCAGATCGGGGAAATTGTAAATCAGCTGCGCGGAACCGCCGGAGACCGGCAGGTAAAAGATGCGCGGATTGGATTAACCCAGAACATGGGCGGAAGCGGAGGAAGCACCCTAGTTCATATTATGGAGGTGATGTAATGTCGGTACCAAAATATTGGCGTGAAATGCCTCATCGTTATCGTCTGGAAGCCGGAAAATGCAAAAAATGCGGCGCCGTTGCTTTCCCGAACCGATTGATTTGTCCTGAATGCGGAAGCAGGGAATTCGAGCCGGTTGAATTAAGCCGCGATGGCAAGCTAATCACATATACGGTGATACATGTTTCGCCAAGTAAATTCAACGATCAGGTTCCCTACGCTGTTGGAATCGTTGAGCTGAATGATAATGTAAGGCTGCTTTGCCAGATCAGTGATTGTGATATAAAAACATTAAAAACACAGATACCGGTTCGTATCGAATTCAGGAAGATATCATCCGAAGGGGAGGCGGGAATCATCAATTACGGCTATAAATGCGTTCCAGTCCGTGAAAATTAGCGAATGCGGATGCGGGCAGGAATGTCATATGCATATTTTCTGTCCGTATCTTTTAAATCGTAATTAATGGATAAAGATGTTCCTGAATAGATGGGAGGATAAACATATGTACCATCTGGAATTAACTGCAAAAGAAAAAGAAGTGCTCCTCAGAGTACTTGAAAATCAACTGGCTGACCTAAAAGAAGAATATGTGGAATCCGAATGCAATTATTTCAGGGAGCAGCTCCGGGAAAAAAGCGATACCATCACGCACTTGCTTTATGAACTGAAACTGTCCGGGGATGATTGGAATTAAATTTTTTGCGATTATTATCGTAATTGATTAAGAAGTCAGCGAATTTTTAATATCAGTATTATCACCCAAAGTAATCTTCCCATATCGCTGACAGCTTTCACACTTGTCGGATAAATAAAAATAGCGGCGCGTAAAGAGTAAATTAAAATATCCGCCCGGCGATCATCTACTCAAATTAATTTTTTATAAAGAAAAGCGGCGGAATTATATCTTTTTGATTTTTTCGTGTGATAAAGATTTTTTTCCGCGGGTATCATTCCGCAATGCCCGCGTTGATGTTTTGCGAATAATACTCCTTTTTTATAAACATAAGCAGACACCCAAAAAGATGCATGCAGAGGCGAATCATTAGCTGTTTTCTGCTTTCTCAGGTATCAGGTCCGGAAAATATTTAGTAAAAAACGTGATTAATGTCGTTGATTCAATATGGGTCACAGATATATATTCATTATCTTGTTTGAGAATAAATTCGCATAATATTCCATTAAAAATAACGGAGTTGAGAATGTGTGGTGTCGTTTCGCTGATCTATGAAAATGAGAATACGAATCTTGGTGCTGAAGCCGCGTCGCTGCTGAAAAAACTAGAATACAGAGGATACGACTCTACGGGAGCGGCCTTTATAAGCGGTGAGAAAATCATTTTGAAAAAAAAGACAGGCGCCCCGTCGAAAGTCATAGAACAGTTGAAAATAAATGAGTGTAGCGGTAAAAAATTTATCGGTCAGGTTCGATGGGCCACGTTCGGAGCGGTGAATGATGAAAATGCGCAGCCGCACAAAGCCGATTGTCTGGTGAGAATGGTTGGTGCCCATAACGGTAACATTTCTAACACGGACGCGTTAAAACAATTTCTTATTGAAAACGGTCATACGGTTATTTCAGATAATGACGGAGAGATGCTGGTTCATATGGTGGAACATAGTTTCCACGGTCTGTTAAACGGAAAGGATCCCGGCAGCCTGTCTGCAAAAGAAGCGGGCGAGATGATGATCAAAGCGGTGCGGGAAGCTGACAGCAAGATAAGCGGCTCCTATGCCGCATGTGTGACCATGGAGGCTATGGACGGAATAATTGCTATCAAGGCCGGTTCATCACTATACGCGGGCAGAGGCACCGATGAGAATGGCGAGTTTATTGTTGTATCATCAGATTTAACATCCGTATTGTCAAAAACCCGTTTTCTGATTCCGCTTTCAGAGGGTGAAGGAATTCTTTACAATCATCACGATTACAAAGTATTCTCTCTGAAGGAGGAGAAAGAGTATGTGCCGCCGCTGAAGAGATCGAGACTGAATATTTCTGATATATCATTGCGTCCGGAATATCAGTTTTTTATGGAGCAGGAGATATTTTCGACTCCCGCAAATTTTAAGCTGCTGTTCTTATATTATTTCTCTGATCCGAGCGACAAATTAATTTTTGATCTGTTTGAAAAAAATAAGAACGGATGGAAAAATTTATATTCACAATTATTATCCTTATATGATGTGTTTGATCCGGAGCGTTTAATAAAAATGACCGGAGATCTTGTCAATTCTGATTTCTTTGGGGAGTTAGAAAAGAATCTGAATGATTCCACCAAACCCGATTTTGTTTCCCAGGACGCGCAGCTTCTCGGTGAGATTGCAGAACTGGATCCTTCAATTATTTCAAAACTGGCTGTTCTTGACAGATTGTCGGTTTGGAAAAAGAAACGAAGAATCATCCACTTCCGGGACGTTTTGATAAAATATATTGATGAAAAGAATACCGCCGGCGGAAAAATTTATCTGATTGGCGCCGGA
>JBFXGD010000299.1:0-3127 GCA_050178385.1 Calditrichaceae bacterium | reverse complement strand
TGATCAGTTTCATATCGGTTTTTGATGAGTACGATTGCAGTATCAGTTCAGCCGTTCTCTTTGTCGCGCCCATGATGGAACTTGGATTCACCGCCTTATCGGTTGAAATGAGCACAAATTTTTCCACCCCATATTTTTCTGAAAGGCTCATCATTCTATGTGTGCCGATCACATTATTCCGAATGGCCTCTTCCGGATGCAGCTCCATAAGCGGCACATGCTTATATGCTGCCGCGTGAAACACCATATCAGGCTGGTGTTTTGTCAGAACTGAACTGATTTTATCTTCATCAAGAATATCCGCCACACAAACCTGATAATCGGTTTGTTCATGCATCTGTCGGAGTTCATGCTCAAGGTAAAACAGACTGTTCTCGGTCCTGTCGAGACAGATCAGTTTTTTGGGATTCAATTTCAATATTTGTCTCGAGAGTTCCGAACCGATCGAACCACCGGCGCCGGTGATCAATACTACTTTATTTTTTGTATATGCACTGATTTTTTCCCAGTCGATCTGGACCGGTTGGCGATCAAGCAGATCGTCAATTTTAACTTTTCTGATCTGGTTCAGTTCAACCTGACCGTTTACAATTTCGCGGGGTCCGGGGACAGTCTTAAACTCAATGCCCGTCGCTTCACAAAGCTGGACAATACGACGCATCTGTGTCGGCCGCGCCGATGGTGTGGCAATAATGATTTCATCAATTTTCTTTATCCTGGCGATTTCGGTTAACTTAGAGATTCCACCAAAGACTTTAACGCCGTGTATTTTTGTATTTATTTTTTTCTTTGAATCATCCACAATAGCGACGGGATAGTAGCCCAGTTCAGGATTGTTTTTCATCTGACGAATAATCATCTCGCCGGCATCTCCCGCGCCGATAACCATTGTACGGCGTTTGTCGGGGAGCATATACATTCGTAGTTTAGCCAAAATTCTGGGCATGGCACGGGTGACGCTCAGTGAAAACATACCGAGTACCCAGTACATCAGCAGAATGGTTCTTGGAACAAACAAGGCATCCATAAAATAGAGTATAAAAACAAATGCCGCCCATCCGATTGTGAAAGCTCCAAACAGATTCATCAGATCAGCCAGACTCGAATATCGCCATTTCCCATGATTAACTCTAAGAGTATAAATAATCACGGTCGGGATAATAATAGCAAGCAGAAGGGAATTTTGAACATTCATTATCTGCCCCGGTGTAGGCCGGAAATCGAATCGCAGCAGCGAAGCAAGCGCGTAGGCAAAAAACAGGGTCGCCGTGTCGATTATAAATTTGATGACCTTTTTTTGCGGCAAAGCGTCATAAATACTGTTTTTGGATGTACGGTTATTATTACGGCCGTTTTTCATGTTGACAATCTCCTTATCAATCTGGAGTCTTGAAAGAAAATATAAAATATACCTAAATATTCAGACTTAAATTATTTGGTTGATCAATGGATTTTAAGAAGTCGTTTTTGATATTAGAATATTTGAGTTATTGTTGATACAATGAGTTCGAGCTCTTTTATCGTGAGGTTGGAACCCGATGGTAAGCAAAGTCCGTTTTTAAAAAGTAATTCGGACGTACCGTTTAAATAAACCGGCGCATCTTTAAAAACCGGCTGTAGATGCATGGGCTTCCATAATGGTCTTGACTCTATATTTTTTTTCGCGAGTTCCAGACGAATTTTTTCCCGGTCAATTTTTGAGAGATGAGGATCTAAAGTCAACGCGGTTAACCATCGATTGGAAAAAGTGCCGATATATTCCGGCTGAAAACAAAGACCCGGTAAATCACCCAATCTATTTTTGTAGAACTCATACACCGCTCTACGCTGCTTTACACGCTCACTTAGAACCGACATTTGGCCGCGCCCGATCGCCGCAAGCACATTGCTCATCCGGTAATTATAGCCGATTTGCGAATGTTCATAATGCGGCGCGTCGTCCCTGGCCTGAGTAGAAAGAAACCGCGCCTTTTGAATCATATCTTTATCATTTGAAATCAGCATTCCGCCGCCGGACGTCGTAATAATTTTATTCCCATTAAAGGAGAGTATGCCGAATTTTCCAAAACCGCCTGCTTTTTTCCCCTTATACTCACTTCCAAGCGCTTCCGCGGCATCTTCAATCAATGGGATTTCGTAACGATTACAAACTTGTAAAATTTCATCCAGTTTCGCCGGTTGTCCGTATAGATGCACAATGATGACCGCCTTGGGTTTTCTCCCTTTTTTAATACGATCTTTTATGGCGGTTTCGAGTAAATCGGGATCCATATTCCAGGTATCGGTCTCGCTGTCTATAAAAACAGGCGTCGCGTGTTGATAAACAATCGGATTCGCGCTTGCGGAGAAAGTAAATGACTGACAGATGACATCATCTCCCGGTCCAACTCCGAGCATCACCAGAGCGAGGTGGATAGCCGCCGTACCGGACGTAAGCGCTGCTGCATGATCTACGCCAACAAAATTGGCGACTTCATTTTCGAAAGCATCCACATGAGGGCCAAGCGGCGCGATCCAGTTTGTGTCAAAGGCTTCCTGGATGTATTTAAGCTCCTCGCCGCTCATGTGCGGGGAAGAGAGCCAGATTTTTTTATATGAATTCATCTGTTTAGTACTTTCTAAATATAGTCTTAAATAAAATACGGAGATCATTGACAATTGACCAATTCTCGTAATATTCGAGATTAATCTTAACTTTATCGGGAAAAATTACTTCATCATTGTATTTTTCCGGGTCTGCTTGTCTGCTCAGCAATTCTTCTTCTTTGGCATATTTTAAACTTGCCGGACCGGTGATCCCCGGGCGCATCAACAATATATTACGATCCGAACCATTTAATTTATCAGCATAACCTGGTACATCCGGACGAGGACCAACAAAACTCATATCTCCGATCAACACATTCCATAGCTCCGGCAACTCATCTAATTTGTATTTTCGAAGGAATGATCCAAATGGTGTTATTCTGGTATCTCCTCTTGTCGTAATAGTCGAACCGTTGCTGGTTTGTATCATAGATCTGAATTTATATAAAATAAATGTTTTACCATTCTGTCCAATTCTTTCTTGAGCAAAAATTATTGGACCGGGCATTAGAATCTTTATAAATATTCCTATCATGATAAA
>JBFXGD010000298.1:0-3141 GCA_050178385.1 Calditrichaceae bacterium | reverse complement strand
AGGCAGTGGATAACGCTAAATTATACAGCGAAGCGCGATCATTAAACGAAGAGCTGGAAACACGGGTACATCAACGTACAGCTGAACTTGCAATCGCTAACCGAGAACTCGAATCATTCTCTTATTCCGTTTCTCATGATTTGCGGGCGCCCCTGAGACACGTTTCCGGATTTGTGGATTTATTAAGGAAGCATGCCGGAAAGTCGCTTGACGAAAAGGGGAACAGGTATATCAGCACAATTGCCGATTCAGCGGTAAAAATGGGGATGCTGATCGACGATTTGCTCAGTTTTTCGAGAATGAGCCGTACGGAAGTAAGAAAATCAGATTTCAATGTTGAAGAACTCGTCAGGGAGATTATAAAAGAGCTGCAAATGGAGACAAAGAATCGAAAAATTACCTGGAAAATTACTCCGCTTCCGGAAATTTACGCCGATCGTTCGATGATAAAACAGGCTTATAGCAATCTGTTGTCAAACGCCGTAAAATATTCCCGGCCAAGAAAAGAAGCAGTGATTGAAATCGGATATTCCGGAAATGAATTCTTTGTAAAAGATAACGGCGTCGGATTTGATATGAAATATTACAATAAACTATTTGGGGTGTTCCAGCGTTTACATACGGACAGTGAATTTGAAGGGACTGGTATCGGCCTGGCGAATGTTAGAAGAATCATACACCGGCATGGAGGCAGTATTCGCGCTGAAAGCGCGCCGGATAAAGGCACAACGTTCTATTTTTCGTTAGCAAAGGGGAGGGGAGAAAAGCATGATGGGTAAGGTGAAGAAAATTCTTCTTGTTGAAGACGACGAAAATGATCTGGAACTGACATTGGCAGCTCTGGATGAAAATCATCTGAGCAATGAGATTGATATAGTAAGGGACGGTGAAGAGGCTCTCGATTATTTATACCGGCGCGGACGGTTTAAAGACAGGGATAAAGAAAATCCTGCGGTCATTCTGCTTGATCTTAAGCTGCCGAAAGTTAACGGTATGGAAGTTCTAAAGCAGGTCAAGGAAGATCCGGATTTAAAATCAATACCGGTAGTAATGCTCACATCATCCCGCGAGGAAAAAGATCTGGTGAGCAGTTATAATCTTGGTGTGAATGCTTTTGTGGTAAAACCGGTGGAATTCGAGCGTTTTGTGGAAGCTGTAAAACAGCTTGGACTATTCTGGGCTGTACTGAATGAGGCGCCTTCCATAAAAATCTGATCAAATTAAGAGATTTATTTAATTAATAATTGAGGATTCTCATGAGCAATGGATGGCATATATTACATTTGGAGGATAATGACCGGGATGCCGATCTTATTCAGTCCATTCTCCTGGCTGAAGGAGTTGATTGCAGATTCACAAGGGTAGATAATCATGATGATTATCTTGCCGCGCTTGATCAGCATCAATTTGATCTGATTCTCGCGGATTATTCACTGCCGCAGTTTGACGGCTTGTCAGCGCTCAAAATCGCGCAGTCCCGTGGGTCAAATATCCCGTTTGTCTTTGTATCCGGCAGCTTTGGTGAAGAAATCGCCATTGAAACATTAAAAATGGGCGCGACGGATTATGTTCTGAAAGAAAAACTCAACCGGTTGGCTCCGGCAGTAAAAAGGGCTTATAATGAGGCGGAAGAAAGAAAAAAACTGTTAAAAGCTGAGCAGACCCTCAGGGATAGTGAAAAACGGTTTCGGAAGCTTTTTGATGAGGGGCCGCTCGGAATGTCTCTAAACGATATGAATTTTCGATTTACAGATGTCAATAATTCTTTGTGCATTATGCTGGGATATACAAAAGCAGAGCTTCTGCAAATGAGTTTTCTTGATATAATACACCCTGATGATTCACCAAGGAACCGTGAATACATTGAAAGGCTGCTAAACGGTAAACTGCCGAGATATCAAACGGAGAAACGCTGCATCAGAAAGGACGGAAGTATCATCTGCGCGTCACTCACCGCATCGCTCATAAAAAATAATGACGGAAGTCCTATGAGTCTTCTTGGAATGGTCGATGATATCACAGAGCGTAAAAAGATGGAGACCGCTCTGGTAGAATCCGAAAAAAAATACCGCGCCATATTTGAAGAGTCCAGGGATGTTATCTTTATCAGCTCGCCGGATGGTAAAATACTAGATGTCAATCCCATCGGTATGGAAATTTTCGGTTATGATTCGATGGAAGAATTTTCCGGGAAAGATATTAGACAAGATCTCTATCTTAATCCGGATGACCGTAACAAATTTCTTAAAAAAATGGGACAGGACGGTTATGTGAATAATTATGAGATACTGATGAAGAAAAAAAACGGTGAACCGATAACTGTCCTCGCCACTGCAAGTGTTGTTCGTGATGATAGAGGTGAAGTTATCGGTTACCGCGGTGTTCTCAGGGATGTTACCGAAAACCGACAACTTGAACGTCAGCTTTTTCAGGCCCAGAAAATGGAATCAATCGGTATGCTGGCCGGAGGTGTGGCACATGATTTTAACAATATTCTTACGGTCATTAATGGCCATGCCGAGATGATGATGATGAAGATGGACACGAAGGATGCTTATCATAGCGACGCGGTTGCAGTTCTTAAGGCTGGGAAAAGAGCAAGCAACCTGACCCGGCAACTGCTGGCTTTTAGTCGTAAACAGATTATTGAGCCAAAAATTGTCGATGTCAATCAAATCATTGGCGATCTTGATAAAATGTTACATCGCCTTATCGGTGAAGATGTAAGCGTTCAATGCATATTGTCTGAAAACATGGGATATATCAAGGCCGATCAGGGACAAATTGAACAGATTATCATAAATCTTGTTGTAAACGCGAGGGATGCCATCAATTCCAGAACAGACAAAGCATCAGAGAAGAAAATAACCATCGAAACCTATGGCGTAAACCTTGATGAGCCGTACGCTGCAAAACACCTTTCCGGGAAAGCCGGGCTTTATGTGGTAATCGCAATCAGCGATACGGGAAGCGGGATGCCGGATGAGATTAAAGAGAAAATTTTTGAACCTTTTTTTACCACAAAGAAAAAAGGAGAAGGGACGGGACTGGGACTTTCAACGGTTTATGGAATTGTAAAACAGAATGAAGGAAGTGTTGAGGTGTATAGTGAAGTAGGTAAAGGCACCACATTCAAAATAT
>JBFXGD010000297.1:0-3150 GCA_050178385.1 Calditrichaceae bacterium | reverse complement strand
TCTTCCTCCCTACTTTTTAAGGCCAAAATGTAGCAAAAAGCCCTGGCGGATTTTAACTCGTGTTCCATTAATCCGCATTTCAAAATTATTGACTCGGACAGAAAATTCGCCCCGAAGAATAAGCTGAATGTATATGGGAATTTACAACAGAATCCACAGGGTGAGACAAAGATCCTTCTTTTAAAAACCCGCCTCTGTCGGGCAGGATGACATTTTGGGGCTGCCGGAAGAAGCCCTACTCATAACTCTTACACTCTTAACTCTTAACGCTTTTTACTTTCTTCTCTTTTTTCTTTTTTCTTTTATCTTTTTTCTTAAAATTCCCACTTCCTACTTCTCCTGCTCAGCCTGAGTCTCGATTTTCACCGTGACCCTTGACCGGACGGTGTTGAGTCTGTTCTGTAGCCGCCCCATTTGATCGGGGGGCAATACAAGGCTTAAATCCTTTTCCATGGAATCGATGATCGCCAGTACTTTTCCCAGACATCCGGTGCTGGTGGTGTAAAAGGTCTTCGCGTGTTTGTCTAATACACTGTCAATTTCGGCTTTCTGCTCAGCTTCAGGCTCAATGATATCATCAAAGAAAGAGATGAATCCCTCCGATGTCCTCAATCCGTTGATCTCGGCGATCTGATTCCGGACAATCGCGCCGAATACCAACGCTCCGAGAAGCATCCCGATGATCAGAGTAGAAAGTATGATGACTGTTGATTTTGTTTTGGCTGTCATAATTCTACTCCGTTCCAAGCTGGTTGAAGGGTTCAAAAACTTTTTCGATGGTAATCTCAGGAACCGAAAAGGCGTTCCGCAATGAAAGATGATCGCTCTTTGTAATGTTCCAGGAAATTATACCGGCAATAAGCAGGACCGAGGCGAAAGTGACCCGTTTAAATACCACGAATAATTCACAACTAAAAATATCAAACGCCCGTTCCCTGTCCGTGGCTTCATCCAGTCTCCGAAGAACCCTTTCAGCGAAAAACGGCTTAAAATTCTGACTCCCCGCTGAGATGATCTTTTGGCGGATTCTCTCCGTGCGTTTGTGCTCGGATCGAAGCCATTCAGACCCTTTCAGATAATCCGCAAGAAGTTTTTCATCCTTAGGCGAAAGTTGTTCATCAAACGAACGGTACAACAGTTTTAAAATTTTTTTCTTATTCATCCCCCACCTCAAAATATGGTGATAATATTTGTTTTAGTTTCTCCTGTGCCCTTGCAAGCCGGGACAATACCGTCCCGACAGGGATTTTCAATATTTCGGACGTTTCGGATGTGGTATAACCATCAATTAACCGCAAAACCACAACCGCCCGGAAATCCGGTTTTAACGCCTGAATAGCGTTGTTGATCAGCTCTTTGTCTTCTTCCTGATGCCCGTCTGACTGTTTGTCATCATAACTGAAATCATTATCATTGATGTCCCTGAATTCCAGAAACGATTTTCTTTTTCGGCGTTTTATTTCATTCAAAGATAAATTTATGGCAATACGTGTCAGATAAGTGCTTACTTCAGCATCTCCGCGGAATGAATCCAGTGAATTAAAAAACCTGATAAAGGTTTCCTGACCCACGTCATCCGCTTCGGGAGTGCTGCCCAGCATACCGATTACCGTCGCGGCAACCCTTGATTCAAACCGCTTTACAAGATCTCTGCAGGCTTTGGGATTACCGTTTTTAGCTTCAACAATCAATTCAGCGTCGTTCAATCAGGAATATTCCTCGCGTTTTGTAATTAGACAACTACTTATGCTGTTCTATTCCATTAATTTAATACACTTTGGCATAAAATTAAATTGAAAGCAATCCGATTGCGCTATTTTATGAAAATTTGGTCAAACGGCGGCTCTGATAATAAAGCGATAAAGCCGCCAAAGGATGGTTGAGAATTGAAAAGTATCTGGTCGGTGGATATAAAAAGGGCCATTGATCTCCATCTACCAAATTTTGTTCATTACACTACTTTGTAACGGTCACGGTCCTCGACGTGACAGTGATATAGCCGGTGAAAATATTCATTATCACATCAAGAGCGGAAGATTCCGTTCTGATGGTGTAATTGGTTTCATCTCCGACCATCTGTTTGGTATCCACCGTATTCAGCGGAACCAGTCCAAAGAGAATATACCATTGCCGGCCGTCAACAACGTCGCCCGTCAGACCGCCCTGCCCGACCTTATGAGTGTGCGCGGCACATCCGGCGATGAGAACAAACGCAAACACGAGTAAAACAGAAGTGATTTTGCGATACATAATTCCTCCCCTCAGAAAAAGATTAATACAATGAAACAGAGCCTATGGAAGATTCAATGGCCTTTAATTCATGAATATATCGATTCGCATCAACATTATAATCTAACTGGATTACCTGACCGGACAGATCGAGAAAAATGAGTTTAAATGCCACGCGTTTATCATCCTGAATCAGATATTGTGTAAAACGTGTGTCATTTTTTGTAAAACTGCCTTTTTGCGGTTCCGCTGAAGGCAAATTATGATCCAGCATGGCGATATACTTTTGTTCAAACGCTTTTCCGGATACGCTGTCACTCATGGTTTTCACATGGATCACCGAGAGAAGATTTCCATATTGTTCATCAAAAAATATTGTAATCGGTTTGTATTCGATATTCATCCCGGGATCTGTCAACTTTGTTGTCTCTTTTACCAAAGCGTCAAACAGCTCTTCATTAACCGGCAGCCAGTTTTTGGGCGGATTAAGACTGATATGATATCCGTCCGGTTTTACCGCGTCTTCAAGCAGGCTTTTATCGATATTAAAATATAATTCATCTTCAGAAGCCTTGTTTTCGTCACTTTTTCCGTCGCAAAAAACAAATAATAAACCGGTGAGACAAATGATGATACCGCGCTTAACAGACATCCGGATTCCTTTCAGAATATGACAAAAACAATAACCGAATAAATATACGTTTTATTCGTTTAACAGATCAATCATTAAATTATATTCCGGGAAGAGGAAGTAAGAAGTAGGAAGTAGGAAGTAGGAATTTTAAGATAATAGGTAAAAGATAAAAGAGTAAGAACAGGCTGTTTCCCCCCGCCAAAGGGGGACTAAGGGGGTTGTTTGACTGGTCAAAATGGGAAGTAAGAAGTTGTCTGAACTTTGACGTGTCCGCCTTTGGTGGATTA
>JBFXGD010000296.1:0-3152 GCA_050178385.1 Calditrichaceae bacterium | reverse complement strand
GAACAGCGTCGAGCGATTCCACAACGGGACGTTTTAAATGATCTGCTTTCTCCTGCATAGGCCCTCGGTATTTTATGGTTATGAGTTTCAATTTTAAGGGTTCAATTTATCAAAATTATTTAAATAAGCAATAAATTATGAGATTTTGGAAGCAGGAAGAGGAAGGTTAAGAAAAAAGATAAAAGATAAAAGAAAAAAGAGGGGAAAGTAAAAAGCGTTAAGAGTTAAGAGTGTAAGAGTTAAGAGTAGAGGCGGCCCAATCTGGGCACGCGATGTCATAGTCAACCGCGTTGAATCCGGTTAATCTACCCGTATGTCATGCCGCAGGCATCTTTGGCTATCTTGGAAGGATGTATAAAATAAGATTCTTCGGGGCGAATTTTCTGATGCGGCAAAAGCATTGACCCTCCCCTCGATCCCCTCCCTTATGCATAAGGGAGGGGAAGGGCATGATTTATCAGGCCCGGGGTGGGTTAGGAAAGCAAGATAAAAGAAAAAAGATAAAAGAAAAAAGAGAAGAACGACAGTATGCTTTGAGGTATTGTCAATTTGGGAAGGATTGAGCAAAAAAGATTCTTCGGGGCGAATTTTCTGTCCGAGTGGATGTATTAGAAAAGCGGAAAAATTTAAACGAGTTAAAATTCGCCAGGGCTTTTTGCTACTTTTTGGCCATTCAAAAAGTAGGGAGGAAGAAGACATGTAGGAAGTAAGAAGTAGGAAGTAGGAAGTAGGAATGTGAAGATAAAAGAAAAAAGATAAAAGAAAAAAGAGAAGATCCACAGTTAATCAAGTAAATCATAGTTCGGGCAGGTACAAAAAAAGCCGGGCCTGAAACAGGGCCGGCTTGATATGAATTGGATAAGGTTATTAATAATTTTCCGCCAGGATTTCAAAATACGACTGCGAATGAGCGCATGCCGGACAGGCCTTCGGAGCTTCTTCCCCTTCATGCAGATACCCGCAGTTGCGGCAGCGCCAGACAATTTTGTCATCGCGGTGAAACACGATTTCATCTTCAATATTATCAGCCAGTTTTTGATAGCGTCCGTGGTGGTATTTTTCAGCATTGGCCACATATTCAAATACCTTGGCAATCCCTTCAAAGCCTTCTTCCCTGGCAATTTTGGCAAATCCCGGATACATCTCGGTGTACTCATATTTTTCACCGGCGGCAGCCGCGCGCAGATTCTCTTCGGTTGATCCAATCGTTCCGGCCGGAAATGCTGCGGTTATTTCAACTTCACCGCCCTGAAGATATTTGAAGAACCGTTTCGCGTGCTCCTTTTCCTGATTGGCTGTTTCTTCAAAAATGTCAGCGATCTGTATATAGCCTTCTTTTCTTGCCTGACTGGCGTAAAATGTGTAGCGATTCCGGGCCTGTGATTCTCCGGCAAATGCCGTCAGCAGATTGATTTCGGTTTGAGTGCCTTTGAGTGATTTAGCCATACGTGATACTCCTCTAATCAATAGTAATTACATTTTCATCAAGTCATTTAAATGAGTGATGATGTTAACCTCAATTTAATGATATTATTCACATTATGAAATCAAAAAAGATTTCTTTCAATATCCGGCGTGAATACAATGGCGTTTGGCAGGGAAAAAAGAGCCGACAGAACATTATCTGCCGGCCAGGAAGGATTACTTATTCTTTAGATTCTTAAGTATATCATTGATGCGTTGTTTCTGATTATCACCTTTTACCATGCTCAGCGCTTTTGAATAATTGTCCAGAGCTAATTTGTAGTTTCCGTGGTTGGCATAGGCCTCACCAAGACTGTCATACACATTCCATGAATCCGGATACCGTTTTACGTTCATTTTAAATATATCTATCGCTTTAGGGATATCTCCGCTGTTCATGACATCATAACCCCAGTTATTCAGTTCCGCTTCGGTAGCCATTTCCAGAGCTTTGCCTTTTATTCTTTCGGCTTCGTCTGTATTGCCTTTTCGTTTAATGATTTCGGATTTAAGATTGAAATTGGTAAAATTGGGTGTCATCGATATGGAATGGTCAACCCATTCTTCAGCCTGTTCCGAAAAGACATTGTTTTTATGACAGTAGTTGGCGGCATCATACCAACCCCGCCAGCTGAAACGGGGGAGCGACCGGAGTTCCTTCCGCATATTGTTCACAACGGAAGCATGTACATCAATTCCCACATTGAATGTAACCATCAGTTTTTCCCAGTTCAGACCCACCTGAACAGAATTTGCTGAAGGATCGATAAACCGGTACACAAGTCTTTCGACAAATTCAGCAGATTTAGGTATTGCAGTAACCCTTAGGGCATCTTCCGATGGATCATAGCTGAAACTTCCCCATGCCGCGTTCATTTTGCTGAATATCAGGATCCATTCTTTTTCTGAAGGGATGACATGAAATCCATATGTACCCGCCGGAAGATCCTTCCCGTTTATTGTGACCGGGTCACTAAATGAAATCGTTGTGTTCTCATTCGCGCCCGCCCGCCATACCTGATTAAAGGGTACAAGGCCATCCCATATTTGCCGCCCTTTTACCGCCGGACGGTGATAGGTGATCGTAATTTCTGTTAGACCGACAGTCTGGCTCACAGCCGCCGCGGGACTTTCCCTTGGCATGGTCAGGGCCGGCTGCGAAAACGCCCCGTTAACAAAAAGCAGTCCCGAAATAAATACAACCACCATCACAGCAGCAAAATTCTCTTTACGCATAATTTCCCCCTTTTGTCTGGTGCAGTAATACCGAATTTATGATATAACCGATTTGATTATATCATATTACACTAAAAGTGATCGAAAAATTCCGGGATAATTGCCGGTTGATCCCGAAAACGGCGACATGAATTAATTTGAAGCGTGTATGAGTTATAATTGTCGTTTGATATATTTTAGTCAATGGTTTCATATAATAAGGAGTCTTCAATTGAAATGGATACTGCGCGTCAGCATCGGTGTTCTGTTGTTAATTTTTGTCGCTTTTCTAATTATGTTTATCTGGAGCGGGGGGGCAAAGGGAATCGGGTACAGCGAAGTAAAGGTTCAGATCGACCGGCCGGCCGGGGAAGTATTTGAATGGATCACGGAGCAGGATAAGCTCAAGTCATGGATTGAAGGCTTTGTTGAAGAGACGCCACTAAATGGTGACAGCCTGAAAATCGGATCAA
>JBFXGD010000295.1:0-3159 GCA_050178385.1 Calditrichaceae bacterium | reverse complement strand
ATGGTTTTCCGCGACATTATCATGCCTGCCGGGAGGAATGTTGATAATGAGTATATCAGAATCAAAAAAACGGGAGATATTTTTACCAGTGATTTCAGGATTAAGAACTATTTTGTGGGCTTCGATGCCTTTGGCACGGAGAACGGACATCTTATCTTCACGGGTGGTGGATCCTTTGACAGAAAAACCATTTCTGATAAAATGTTCAGCCAGCGGTAAACCAAGCCAGCCGCAGCCTAAAATAGTAACAACCATAAATCTATAAACTCCAGTCTATGTATAAAAAAATCCGCTGAATGAAAACCATGCTGATCAGCGGATTTAAAAGCCGGGTCTTGCTTATATTATATATTAATAATCCATATCACCGTGCATCATATCCATCATAGACACTTTTTTAAAATCCGCGGGTATTTTAAACATGTCCGCGGGTATGTTTTTCTGTTCAACGGAGATGGTCTCATCCACATCCATCGACAGACTCATATACATATTGTTAAAATTTACATCCTTCATCAAGACCGGCCAGGAACCGGGTATCTTTTCCCAGATCTCTTTATCATCATCACCCGCTTCGGGTGGACCAAAGCTGGAAAGCATCGTGTACATGTTTTCCATGGACTTGCGAATATCGGGAAATTTAGCGGTAACCCATATTGATCTGAGTTCCGATTCACCTTCCACGAGGTATTCTTCGCAGGGAAAAGCGTTAATAGTCTGTTTCTTTCCGGTTTTGGTTATTTGGCTTTCTTTTTTTTCTTTTTTGGCCTTTCCCATCTGAGCTTCAATTTGCGCCTGTATTTCAGGGGGCATGTTTTTCATCATCCCCTCTGCCATCGCGGATGCCTGCTTCTGCATCTGCTGCATTTCAGCGAAGGTCATTTCGATATACTGTTTTTTATCCCACATAACATGATAAACAGCCTCTTTATCCCCTAAAATGAATTGCGAAGTTTTACCTTCGTCTTCCATTTGGTCAACCCGAAGATTTTTACCGGCGATGTAAATAGTGGTTTCTCCCATTTCAGGAAACTGAGAGTTTTTTTCGAGTATTGAGAGCATATCACTCACGGGCATATTTATCAATAAGCGGGCCGCTGCCGCCCCATCAAGGTCATCGTTGAACTTATTTCCAAGGACATTAAAGAGTTCATCCTGCTGAAAATATATATTCCGTTCTTTGATGACATAATTTTGAGCATATAATCCGGAATAATTCGATCCAAACAGGACAAGGACAAAAAGTAATCCAAAAAAACGTTTCATAAAAACATCCCTCCCAATTTTTATTAGATGATCAGGGAAAAATTCCCAATTCAAAATAAGAAACCGCAACTTTGTTTAACGCGTCGATAAATGCCGCGGTGCGCAGATCGATCTGATCATGATGTTCCGCCTGAATAGCGCGTATAGCCTGGTAAGCGGTGATCATGGTTTCCTCGAGGCCGGAGTACACAAGCTCTTTTTCATCGGCGCCCCGGGCGATCTGATCAAACACATTTTTGGCAAATTTTTTACCCGTCAGATCTTCGACGGATTTGAGAATTTTGGAATTGATATCCTCTTCAAATCGTCTGCTCATTCTGCCAAACCGCACATGCGACAGATTTTTTAGCCATTCAAAGTAGGATACGGTTACACCGCCGGCATTCAGATATAAATCGGGTAGAATCTGCACCCCGTTTTTGGCAAGCAATTCACTGGCATCGGCGGTAACCGGTCCATTGGCGGCTTCAGCGATTATTTTTGCCTTGATTTTTTTTACGTTTTCCATGGTAATTTGATTCTCGAGAGCTGCGGGGACAAGGATATCACAATCCAGTTCCAAGGCATCGGCGGATTTTTTCAGGTTTTTCGCGTGCGGAAAATTTAAGATGGAGCCGGTTTCCTTGCGGTGAATCATAACTTCTTCGACATTGATACCCTTTGGATTGTGGATAGCGCCTTCGTACTCAGCCAAACCAACAATCACACCACCACCCTCCTGAATAAATTTTGCCGCGTGGTAACCGACATTTCCCAGCCCCTGCACAACGACTCTTTTTCCTTCAAGACCGGCAGAAAGTTTCAGTTTTTTCATGTCTTTACTGATCCGGCAGGCTTCACGGACGCCATAATAGACGCCAAGACCGGTGGCTTCTGTGCGTCCTCTGACCCCGCCCTGGGCGACAGGCTTGGCGGTAACACAGGCAATAGCGTCCAGTTGATCCTCCGCCAGAGAACGGTACGTATCAAGAATCCAGGCCATCTCCCGCGGGCCGGTGCCGTAATCGGGAGCGGGGACATCTGTGCCGGGGCCGATAAAATTCTTTCTATACAGCTCGTACGTATAACGTCTTGTAAGCCGTTCAAGTTCACCATCGCTGTAATCCGCTTTGTTAATCCTGATACCGCCCTTCGCGCCCCCGAAGGGCACATCGACCACGGCGCATTTATACGTCATCAACGCGGCAAGGGCCATCACTTCGTTTTCCGACACATTTTCGGCGTAACGAATCCCGCCTTTTACAGGCAGCTTGTGATGACTGTGTTCGGCTCGCCAGGCGTCAAGTGTTTCGATGGAACCGTCGTCTCTTTTTAAGGGAAATGTAAAATGATAAACGCTGTTGCAAATCCTGATCTGTTCAAGTAAGCCCGGAGGATGTCCCGTAAATCCCGCGGCGCGGTCAAAATGCTGATTAACCTGTTCAAAAAAATTAACGGTTTCTGACATGGGCGTTCTCCTTTCGAATTTGTTCACCGAAATTTACTCAGGACATAAAACGCGGGTGTGATTAATATCCCGTATCTCCGGAAAAATGTCAATGATTTAATAAATTCTCAAAATATCCGTCATACACAAACAGTATCGTCGTTAAATCGGCCATGCTCTTTTTTGCAATGGTAAGATCGTTTGACGGAGAAAGAGCAATGATCTATCTATAAGGCGCCGAACGAGTTTTCTCAAAACGGCTGTCATTTATGCTTCAAATTGGTGACCGGCAGATATGATCATTGGAGATTCCGGTGTCTGCGCGCGGTAATCGATGTTCGGCGGTAATAACATAAGGAGTAAGAAAAGAATGATTCTCATAAAATCCCCCGGAATTTGTATACACCAGATTATAATAACAAAAATGCTGCTTTCAAAAATCCGGATGATACATTTAATCTGTAAAG
>JBFXGD010000294.1:0-3211 GCA_050178385.1 Calditrichaceae bacterium | reverse complement strand
AAAGGTTGATCTGAGCGTGGCTTTTAGAAAAATGCTATTTGATAAGATAATGTCATTTGTTGCATTGGTTTTGATGGCTCCTGTCTTTATCATGATAGGAATATTTATAAAGATTCTAATGCCCGGACCAATACTTTTTGCTCAAGAAAGAATTGGACAGAATGGTAAAACATTTATTTTATATAAATTCAGATCTATGATACAAACCAGCATCGGTTCGACTGTTACGACAAGAGGAGATACCAGAATAACAAATTTTGGATCATTCCTTCGAAAATACAAATTAGATGAGTTGCCGGAGCTATGGAATGTGTTGATCGGAGATATGAGTTTTGTTGGTCCTCGTCCGGATGTACCAGGTTATGCTGATAAATTAAGTGGTTCGGATCGTAATATATTATTGATGCGCCCGGGGATCACCGGTCCGGCAAGTTTAAAATATGCCAAAGAAGAAGAAATACTAAGCAGACAAACAGACCCGGAAAAATACAATGATGAAGTCATTTTTCCTGATAAAGTTAAGATTAATCTCGAATATTACGAGAATTGGTCAATTGTCAATGATCTCCGTATTTTATTTAAGACTATATTTAGAAAGTACTAATCAGATGAATTCATATAAAAAAATCTGGCTCTCTTCCCCGCATATGGGCGGCGAGGAGCTTAAATACATCCAGGAAGCCTTTGACACCAACTGGATCGCGCCGCTTGGACCGCATGTGGATGCTTTCGAAAATGAAGTTGCCAATTTTGTTGGCGTAGATCATGCGGCAGCGCTTACGTCCGGTACGGCGGCTATCCACCTCGCTCTGGTGATGCTCGGAGTTGAGCCGGGGGATGATGTCATCTGTCAGTCATTTACTTTTTCCGCCAGCGCGAATCCGATTGTTTATCAACACGCGACGCCTGTTTTTATAGACAGCGAGACCGATACCTGGAATATGGATCCCGATTTACTCGAAACCGCCATAAAAGATCGTATTAAAAAAGGGAAAAAACCCAGGGCGGTCATCATTGTGCATCTATACGGACAACCTGCGAAATTGGATGAAATTATACAGGTTTGTAATCGTTATGAAATTCCATTAATTGAAGATGCCGCGGAAGCGCTTGGAAGCGAGTATAGAGGGAAAAAAGCAGGCAGTTTTGGAAAATTTGGCATACTTTCTTTCAACGGCAATAAAATTATTACGACGTCCGGCGGCGGGCTGTTGATTTCAAATGACAAAGATATGATTCAGAAAGCGCGGTTTCTTTCTACCCAGGCCAGGGACGACGCGCCGCATTATGAACACACGCAAATCGGGTACAATTACCGGATGAGCAATGTGCTGGCAGCCATCGGGCGCGGTCAAATGTCGGTTCTAAGTGAGCGTGTAAAGCAACGTAGAGCGGTGTATGAGTTTTATAAAAATACATTGGGTGATTTGCCGGGTCTTTGTTTTCAGCCGGAATATATCGGCACTTTTTCCAATCGATGGTTAACCGCGTTGACTTTAGATCATCATCTCTCAAAAATTAACCGGGAAAAAATTCGTCTGGAACTCGGGAAAAAAAATATAGAGTCAAGACCATTATGGAAGCCCATGCATCTACAGCCGGTTTTCAAAGATGCTCCGGCCTATATCAACGGAATGTCAGAAACACTTTTTGAAAATGGCCTTTGTCTGCCATCGGGTTCTAATCTGCTTAAAGAAGAGTTAGAATTTATAGTATATTCGATAAAGCAATTATTTTAAATTTCTCAAATAATTATCTTCATAAAGCCTGATCTTGGCTCAATAACGTATTTCTAAGTATCCTGAAATATTTTACTTTAAGAGACTCCAGATTGATAAGGAGATTGTCAACATGAAAAACGGTCGTAAAATGACCCATTCATCCAAAAACAGTGTTTATGACGCTTTGCCGCAAAAAAAGGTTCTCAAATTTATAATCGACACGGCGACGCTGTTTTTTGCCTATGCGCTTGCTTCGCTGCTGCGATTCGATTTCCGGCCCACACCGGAACAGGTATTGAATGTCCAAAATTCGCTTCTGCTGGCAGTTTTTATACCAACCGTAATAATTTACGCGCTTCGGGTCAACCAGGGAAAATGGCGTTATTCGAGTCTGGCGGATTTGATGAATCTGTTTGGGGCGTTTACCGCGGGATGGGCGGGATTTGTTTTTGTTCTCTATTTTACAGATGCGCTGTTTGTGCCGAGAACCGTCCTGTTGATGTATTGGGTGCTCGGAATATTTTCACTCAGTGTTACCAGGGCGATGCCCCGGATTTTGGCCAAATTGAGAATGTATATGCTCCCGGACAAACGCCGTACAATGGTAGTCGGAGCCGGAGACGCCGGGGAAATGATTATTCGTCAGATGAAAAACAACCCTGAATTGGGTTATTATCCTGTTGCCCTCGTGGACGACTCAAAGAAAAAAATTAATACAAAAATACACGGTGTTAAAGTTTTTGGTGGAATCTCTAAATTAACCGAAATCGCCAGGATAAAGAAAATTGATGAAATCATTATTGCCACACCATCGGCGCGGCCGACACAGATGCGTCGTATTGTCCAGCTTTGTGAAGCGACGGGTATTGAGTTCAAGACCGTCCCCGGACCACGGGAAATTGTAAACGGTCAGGTTGAACTGAACCAGATCAGAAAAGTTAAAATTGACGATCTGCTTGATCGCCGACCGGTCCAGATCGACTGGGATAAAATTCGTGAATATACAAACGATAAAGTAGTACTGGTGACCGGCGCGGGTGGTTCGATCGGTTCGGAACTCTCAAGACAAATATTGAAGTTGAATCCCAAAAAACTGATCTGTCTCGACAGGACCGAGAACAGTCTGTTTTACCTTGAGCATGAGCTCCGTCAGATGCATGAGCAAACCGATTATCAGGTTTGTGTGGCGGATATTCTTGATGAAGCTAAGATCAGTTCAGTTCTGACAAATCACCAGCCTGATATGGTGTTTCACGCTGCCGCTTATAAGCATGTGCCGCTAATGGAGCTGCATCCGGAAGAGGCCATCCGGAATAATGTGATCGGCACATATAGAATGATGAGCCTTTCAGAGAAATTTGGCGTGGAAAAATTTGTGCTCATTTCAACCGATAAGGCGGTGAATCCAAGTTCCATCATGGGCGCGACAAAGAGAACGGCTGAACTGATACTGCAATCGTACTCATCAAAAACCGATATGAAACTGATCA
>JBFXGD010000293.1:0-3230 GCA_050178385.1 Calditrichaceae bacterium | reverse complement strand
TACTCCATTTATCACCATCCCAGTGCCAAATCTGGTAATCGGAATCGTCACTGTGTCCTACTGCCCACACATTATCCTCATCGGTACCCCAAATATCATAAAGAAAAATCTGAAGGGCTTCCTCTGCATGAAGAGTATCTGCTGTCCATACAAAGTTATGACTGGTGGTGTCATCTTCCATAAATTCAATCGGATTCTGGTCCTTCTCACAACCGGCAAAAAATATACATGGTAATATAAAGATCAGGATTAATTTTTTTATCATAATAGTAACGTCCTTAGTAAAAGGGTTATTATCTATCTTTATAAACCGGCATTATACTCTCGTAATCATGAATATCGCACCACTGCAAAAACCACCACACCTGTTCCTCTCGGAAAAAACATTCCCTGTCCACCCGCCGGATTGTGACTCATGCTTCCATTATCCAGAACGAAGCCTGATATATTGTTGACATTTATAAAGGTAAATGAGGGGGTTCTCCACGCCACTTTAGATAGCGGAGCATTTTTTTCTTTTGATAATTCATTTGCTTCACAAAGAGTAATAATGAACAAGCTGAGTATAAATAATCTTCTATACTGCCGCATGTCACCCTCCTTCTTCTAAGGGATACAAAGTTCATCAATTTTAACAAATCATATATTTTAAGTTCATCACCCGATAAATGATACAGGATAAGAATTAGCTAAACACACAGTCAATATTGCAAATTCATTCGGGTTCTTTGTGATCGGATCTATGCTTAATTTATTTTGAATCTGTCTTAATGACGCCGACGGAGAAGTACTGAAAAAAATATATAACTTAATAAAAAGAATGCAAGAAGTTTTTTTTACGTTAGGAGCTCCCGGTAAATAAAACTGAAAATTGTACTATTCCGTCTTAATCTCTCCGCGGATTTTCCTTCTTTTCCCCGCGGGGAAAAACGTGTTTAAACTTTCTGCTTTGACAAAGAAAGCAATTTATGAATTGAAAATATATTTTTATTTTATAAGAATCATTTTTTGGGATTTATGAAAATCCCCGGCGCTTATGTGATAAATATAAAGTCCGCTGCTAAAAGCCTTGCCATCAAATAGTACTTCATGACTACCTTTTACAAGCTGCTTATTTAATAGCGTCTGCACTTTTTGTCCCAAAATATTAAATACTTCAATTTTGACACGCATATTCTCAGGTATTTGGAACTGAATTTTTGTCGCATTATTAAAAGGATTCGGGAAATTCTGAGTCAAAATAAATTGACTGGCGGTAAAGTCCGACGGATCGATTCTTATTTCTACCGGATATAGTTCATTTGATAGTACTTTTCGCCCCTCCGGCCCATCCGGATTATACAAAATTGCCTGTACGGCAAAATAATAATTCCCCCTGGCGACAAACGAATCGCCGGTAAAAGCATCTGTCGTGAGACTTATTTCAGTGAAAATCCCATTTTCAGTACCAGAATACACAATGGTCTCAATACCATCCACTACATCTGTGACCTGAGTAATTCCATCAACCCTATCAAATGAGCCAACAAGAATCAATGAATCCGAGCCATCAGTCTGATAAACCTTATATCCCAGGAAAAGATAGTTCTGGTCATCGTAAGTTTCATGTAATGAATTCCAGCTCACCTTGATTTGGCCATTCTCCTGCAGAACATTTACATCTACAAATGGGACAGATGAATAGTTGATATCATCATATATCATTTTAGCATTTTTGACATTTTGCCTCAATTGCGTAATCGATGACAAATGATCATCTCCAATACCACCGGCAACCATATAAACGAGTTCCTGCTCATCACCCGAACCCATGGTAATTGGTCCGGTAGTCATCATCATTCGCCTGTCTCCAGGATCCAGATTATCACCGGTACCGTCAATATCACCGGTTCCTGTCACAGGATCACCGTTTAATGGAAATTTTGTTGGGATACCAACTTCATCACCACTTAGATGGACAAAAGGTTCCAGCACCGTGCCTTCGCTGCCGTAATTTATTCGGTATCCGTTTAGGAAGTTATACCATTCCAGAGTCCTTCCATAATCCTGATAATTAATTTCCCATTCTGAAGATTCTAAATATCCAAAAGATGAAGGATCTAAATTTCTGTGATTATGGAGAGTTCTGAAATCATATTGCGCCGTATCCCCAACGGAAGCAACAACGGGCCCCTGCACCAGAACATAACCTATAGCCGGAGGCGCTATTCCATAAATCGAGTAGCCATGGTCCACCGCCACACTATTATAGCCATACATCATTTGTAACGATTCATCATACCCTACCAGATCATCTTCGTAGTTGCCAATATCGGGATCAGAAAACTGCGCCACAAATATAGAATCGATCTTTTTCTCAGATTTATTGATAATTTTATATTTCTTGAAGTACACATCTCTGAGATTTAAAATATCCTGCGAAGCCCAAGCTGTAATCTGAACTTCAAGACCAAGCGGAGGAGATCCAAATAAACTGTCCGTAAGAACCGGATTGAAATCATTTACCACAAAAAACAGTACCTGGTCCGCCCAGATAATTCCAGGCTGATCCACAGCCGGACCATCCCATAGTCCATTTCCATTCTTATCAATATAGGGGGCGCCTAAATCTACCGGCCATTCATTCCAGTCTTTTTCATACTGAGACAAAATATTGTTCACCATTTCCTCTGTCACGCTATTGGCATTTAGACCATAAAATTCAGCGGCATCCCTCCTTATCTCCAGTTCCGACATTTCCCGCCAGTCGGAACGAATCCTATATATACGATTTCGCGGATCATCTAATGCTGCCGGCGTACCTGTTTCATCGATCCAGCCGGGCACGGTGCCGCTGCGATAAACCTGACCGCCAACCCGGCAATGCAAACTATCTCCTTCCACAACGCCTCCCCATACAATTCCGTCGGTATAGATCGCATTCCCTGTACCTTCTGGGTAGGTTAATCCCGAAAAGTCCCTTAGTGGATTATAATTCATTCTCCCGTTATTTAGAACGTAGCCGGATAGATTGTTAACATTGATTAAGGAATAGGAGGGTTTCCATGTCACTTTGGATAGCGGAAAATTATTATAGTTTGAATTTTCTTTTGCTTCACACAGAACAATAAAAAGGAAACCGATTATAAATAATTTTGTAAAAAGTCGCATGCCGGTCACTCCTTTTTTAAGAAGATTTAATAATTGTAATGGACATTGCCGTATCTTCCATTTTCAGACAACTATTTTTT
>JBFXGD010000292.1:0-3238 GCA_050178385.1 Calditrichaceae bacterium | reverse complement strand
ATCTTGTGGAACTAACCGGTCAGGCATGGAGGGAGAAGGTTGTCGGGTTTATGTGCGCGGCCGGCGGAAAATCCAGCTATATGTCGATCATGCCATTTGCCAACAGCCTGATGCTCGATTTTCGGACAATTATCATCCCACGATTTGTTTTTGCAACAGGTTCATCCTTCCGTGAAGACAAATTAAATGATCCTGAAATACTCAATCGAATCAGGGAACTTACATCAACTCTGGTCTGGTTCACAGAAGGACTGTTTAATTCACCGCTTCAGATAAAACAGGAATAATAATTAGATGATTTTATCAATTTCCGCGGCTATCTTTACATCCTTAACGGTAATCCCGCCGGCATCATGAGTATTAAATCTCAGAGTCACTTTATTATACACATTTATAATCTCGGGATGATGGTTATGATGCTCGGAGAGTTCAGCGATTCTGTTGATAAAAGTCATCGCTTCATTAAAATCTTTAAACTTCCAGTCTTTTCGGATGGCATCGGTATCAAGATACCAGTCATTCAGCTCATTTAACCGATTTGTTATTTCGGATACCGATAATTTTTCCATCTTCCCCCCAAGAAAATCTTTGCTTCATCAAAAAAAGAAAGAGGCCCGAAATGAGCCTCTAACTTGCTTTTTATTTCTGAAACATCTCATCTATCTTAATTATTTCGATATTCGCATCATTAATATCGAGTGGATAAATCTCAATCTCTTTATCTTCTTTCATAATTTCAGGAGATTTTGGACTCGAGTAGTTCATCTGACTTACGGCGTTTCCAACCAGTTTATCCTTAAACTGTTCCGCATTGGCTGTAACCATGGCAATCTGAATATTTTTATATTGCAGATGCTTTTTAATCGCCTCGTTTACATCTTCCAAAGTCATATTGTCCAGAGCCTTACTAAATTGATCAAAATAGGGTGTTTTTAGCCCAAAGAATACATCATCCAATTTGTAACCTAGCTGAGTCATGGTAGTCGGGGCATAATGCAGTATGTATTTTTTTAAAAACGAACGGGTTAGTTCAAACTCTTCCCTGGACATTCCGTTCTCGACAAGGATTTGCAGCTCACGCATTGCAGCGCGTAAAGCAAAATGGGCCTGTTCATTTGGTACGGGCCGTATCCAAATCTGAAATACCGGATAGTGACGCCCTACATTTGTCATAGGAAACTGCCGGCGTCCACCATTCGGATAATTTTCTATATAGGAATAATCACCATAATTCATTCCCCGCGCTTCGCGTATAACCTGATACAGATGACTGCTTGAATTTCTATGCTCTCCCAACCATGAATTTGCCAGGGCAAGGGCGTAAAAATCCTTATCACCCCGAAGCACATTCAATGGATAGCCAAAGCTGATTGCTGTGGAAACCACGTCTTTTTCAACGAGCAGAACATGGATACCCATTTTCTTTTCCGGGCTGATCTTCACTTTTACGCTGGTGATTCCTTCAGGCATGCTTTTTAGATCGCTTTCCACCTGTTCCTTAAATTCAGGTGAATACCCTCCACCGATCCCAAGTATAATATTTTCACGATTGAAATATGTATTATAGAATGACCGGACATCTTCAACTGTTATAGATTTTACGGCTTCAACCGTTCCTCTTTCATCATGACCATACGGTGTATTCGTAAAAATTGCCTGATTCAGAGCGGCCTTACCTAATTCTTCATCATCATTATATCTTAGTGATCGCTGAAGTGTATTCAGAACATCATCTTTGATTCGGTTCAAATCTTCTTGTTTGAAAGCCGGTTCCAGTAATGCTTGTTTGAAAAGCAAATAATAAGGAGATAGTTTCTCTTTATGAACCCGTCCGTAAAAAACGATTTGTTCTTTATCGATGGTTGTTCCATATTCCGCGGCCAACGGAAATAATTTCTCCAGAATTTCTTCATAAGAATACTTTGCGGTTGATGCTTCAGAAATCATTTTTGCTGTGATATACGCAAGCCCTTCTTTACCCGCCGGATCATATTGGGAACCGGTATTGATCCAAATTCGCAAAGAGATGGTAGGATCTGATTCCACAGTTAACTCTACTGTTTTATTTGACTGCATCTTACACGCTCCGGTGATCAGAACAATGATGGCCAGTGTGATGATATTAATCCATTTTAACATGCTATTTTCCTCCCCGCAGCAAAGCTGTTGTCCTTCTTTCATTCGAAAAATTTTTCCGGGCAGCTTCCATTACATCAGAAACGGTAACCTGTTGAAAAGTATTATAGAGCTGATCTATCACTTCGATTCCTCCGCTAAGCGCTGCAAATCTTGCAAGAGAACCGGCAACCCGGTCCGGAGTATCGAGCCTCATTAAAAACTCATATCTTAGGCGGTCTTTTAAATCATTCAGCTTTTGCTCATTTACTGGCTGGGTTTTAAATTGATCGATTGTCTTATCAATTTCCATCCGAACAGATTGTATATCATCTTCGCTCTTGACCATCGCATAAATTTCGAACAGACGCGGATCACGATTATAGGTGTAATCATATCCAAATAATTGCAGCCTTTGTTCTCTGATAACTAATTTTTTATACAGATCACTGTTTGGTCCAAACGCCAGCTCTCCGAGAATGTGCATTGCAGCGTATAGCCGGTCCTGAGGCGCAAACGCTCCGCCCTTATAGCCAACATCTATGATCGGAAGCGTTTTACCCTTAAAATCCGCTTCGACATATCGTTCTTTCTTTTGGACCGGTTCATTCGTGATTTGAGGTGTCACATAACCTTTGTTCCAGTTTCCATAATATTTTTCAGCATGAGCGAATGTTTTCTCCGAATCAACAGCTCCTGCGATTATAATTACCACGTTTTCAGGACGGTAATAGCGATTGAAAAAATTCCTGCTGTATTCGTACATTTGAGGCATAGCGGCAATATCGGCTTCGAAACCGATGGTCGTATGTTTATAAGTATGCTTGTCGAAAGCCGTATTCATAATCGTTTCATGTAAAACAAACCAGGGATTCACACGGCCTTTCCTAAATTCGCCATACACGGCGCCTGATTCAGTTTTAAATTCCGCTTCAGCATAATCGAGATACTGAAAGCGGTCACTTTCTATTTCCATGACCTGCTCAAGATCATCGGCTGAGAAGGTCAGATGATATGCTGTATAATCATCCGTGGTGTAAGCATTTGCATCCGCTCCAAGTGTCGTAACGATACTGTCATAAACTGACCCCGGGAAATTTTTTGTCCCCCTGAACATCATATG
>JBFXGD010000291.1:0-3240 GCA_050178385.1 Calditrichaceae bacterium | reverse complement strand
ATCATCGTCTTTTTAGAAGACGGTTCCTTTATGGTAACCAGGGTTTCCGATAAAGCATTCATTGGAAAAAATATTCTTCACGCCGATGTCTGGAATAAAAATGACGAACGCATGACCTATAATATGATATATCGTGACGGGAAATCTGGAATTTCATACGCCAAACGGTTTACGGTTACCGCGATCACAAGAGATAAACAATACGACCTGACCAAAGGGAACAAAGGTTCAAAAACACTATATTTTACCGCTAATCCAAATAGTGAATCCGAGACGGTGACTGTGTATCTCAGTCAAAGTTGTCGCGCGCGGATCAAAGTATTCGATTTCGATTTTGCTGAACTTGCCATCAAAGGAAGGGGCGCCCAGGGCAATATTTTTTCAAAGTATCCCATAAAAAAGATCCTGCAAAAATCTGTCGGCGCATCCACTCTCGGAGGCCTTGACATCTGGTACGATGAAACAATCGGCAGGCTGAACACAGATGAACGAGGGTTGTATCTCGGCAATTTTGAAGGTGATGATCTTATTCTCGCAATATACAAAGACGGCACTTATGAACTGACATCCTATGAGCTCAGCAACCACTATGATCTCGAAAAAACGATTTTAATCGAGCAGTTCGATCCGGAGAAAGTTATCACGGTCGTTCACTTTGACGGTGATACGGAGAATTTTTATGTAAAAAGATTTAAGATTGAAACACTGACACAGGACAAGCTTTTCAAATATATTACGGATCATAGGGATTCAAGGCTTGTTATCGTCACAACACATCCAAATCCCTCCGCGGAAATGCGTTATCTAAAGGGCCGCGCTAAAGAAGAAATGGCCGAAAACATATCGCTAAACGAGATTGTGGATGTTAAGGGCTGGAAAGCCAGGGGTAACCGGATCAGCAGTTATAGAGTGATCGGAATAGATTTGATTGAGAAAGACGAACCGGAAATCATAATCGCCGAAGAATCCGAACCCGAGATTATTATAAAAACCGGTAAAGATGAAATATCTTCCGGTCCACATGAAGATGATGAAGATACGACCCAGGGTGATCTTTTTAATACTAAATAAATCAGCATCCGGGCTGAAAACTCAAAATATCAGGAGTTAATATGTCAGATCCAATTGATGATATCACGATAGAATGGACAGATGATGAAGGCAGGGCAACTGTCAAAGAACTAAAGAAAGAAATCCTAACTAAAGGGGCATGGGCAACTGTTATGTTTATGTATCAGGAGCTCAATAAAGCCAATGGTGAATACGGTTCCGCAAAATTCAGAATCGGCCGTTACCAGAAGCGCAACGGGATTTATTATCCTCATTCAAAATTCAATATCTCATCCCAGGCACAGGCCCAAAAGATCATTGGAATTTTGGAATCCTGGATGGTTGACTCACCTGCAGATGACAAATAAATGTAGATCATTGCTTTATTAAAATATTCATTTCAATATCATGCAGGAATTTAACAAACTTTTATCAGAAATCCGCACTTGCAGAGTATGTGCCGATTTCCTCCCACTTGGCCCGAATCCCGTAATCCGCGCTTCACAATCCGCCCGGTTGCGGATCGTCGGGCAGGCTCCCGGCACAAGAGTGCATAATACCGGCGTTCCGTTTAATGATCCGAGCGGAGATCGCCTAAGGGATTGGCTCGGCCTGGACAACAAAACCTTTTATGATGAAAAACTTATCGCCATTATTCCAATGGGCTTCTGTTATCCGGGGACCGGCAAAAATGGTGATCTGCCGCCACGAGTTGAATGTTCGGAGCTTTATTTTAATCGTCTTGCGGAACACCTTAATAATATTCAGCTTACCTTATTGGTCGGCAGATATTCTCAGGAATATTTTCTTGGAAAAAGAAGAAAAAAAAACCTTACCGAAACGGTTCGGAATTTTCGGGAATATCTTCCGGAGTATTTCCCGCTTCCCCACCCTTCTCCCCGTAACCGCGGCTGGTTTAAATCCAACTCATGGTTTGAGAACGAAGTGATAGCGGAATTAAAAGAAATATTAATTAAGTTAAAGATCAGCTGATACAGTATTATTTATTTTGCGGTAAGGGGAACTTATAGTATTTATTTGTCATTCTGAGTGAATATTAAACTGATATTTGTGAGTCCATATCAAATTGGCGCATTGCATATTTTTATTATATTTCTTTTTATCAGAGCAAACGCTTTTTAACTTTAACAAACTTCCTAATTTCGGAGCGCGTTATGTTCATATTTCAATTTTTTGCAAAACTGCTTAAAATTCTCAGATCAGCTGCCTCGCCCGGCCAGATTGCCGGAGGATTTATACTCGGGATGATTATCGGCCTTACCCCCATGATGAGTCTGCACAATTTGATTATTCTGTTCCTGATCATTATCCTGAATGTCAATATGGCTATGGCAATTTTCAGTTTTGGTATTTTTAGCGGCGTGGCATACCTGCTAGATCCTCTTTTTCACAGTTTTGGCTACTTCCTGCTGGCTGATCTCACATCATTAAAAGGATTTTACACTTCTCTTTACAATATCCCGGTGATAGCCCTGAGTCGCTTCAACAATACTGTAGTGATGGGTAGTCTTGTAACTTCAATCATTCTATTAATTCCGGTTTACTTTCTCACTATAAAAGGAGTTAATTTTTACAGAGAAAATATCGATCCAAAATTTCAGAAGTGGAAAGTTGTTAAGGTTGTAAAGGGTTCCAAATTCTATTCAATCTATGAAAAAGTAAAAATATGGGGTGAGTAATGTTTCGGAAAAAAGGAATCATTATACTTCTTGTCTTCGCGGCGGTGATTTTTGGAATTTCTCTGCTTTTGACCGATGCCTGGCTGGAATCACAGCTTGAAGAAACAGGCAGTTCGCTGAACGGCGCCAAGGTGGAGTTTGACGGGATTGATTTTTCTCTGTTTGGTCCCCGGCTAAGCTGGGACAGATTGCAGATCACCGATTCAAAAAGCACCATGAAAAATATCATTGAAACCGGTCATACCGAGTTTAAAATGGAATTCTGGCCGCTGTTTAGCAGCAAGATTATCATCGAAAACATTCAGCTAACCGGCTTTCGCATGAATACCGACCGGGAAACAGACGGAAAAATCGAAAAAAAGAAAACAGCTTCCGCCGAAAAAGGATTTTTAGGCAAGACTATTGACAATCTTGGTAAACAAATCGGCGGGGCGCCGGCGTTCAACATGTCATCCTATAAACAAAAGATTAACGTTGACAGCGTCATGGC
>JBFXGD010000290.1:0-3242 GCA_050178385.1 Calditrichaceae bacterium | reverse complement strand
TGAGACTGTATTTCATATGGTGATTTCCTTTCCCAAATTCTTTATTGACTTCTGGGCAGCTTCCAGAATTTCCACAACTCTTAAACCGGCCAGTCCGTCCGCAAAACCATTCCGGTTTTCTTCAAGGCAATCAATAATTTGGTCTACCTCACTCGCCAGAGCTTCAGTAGAATCGATTTTCGGGCAGTACATATCCCCAGTCCGGTACTGTACCAGCATATCATAAACCTGATCGTCTGAATGAACCACATCTACTCCTTTATCATACACGAGTACTTTTTCACTCGGTTTGTTATCATCCCAAACGACCATTTTTTTACTGCCGGCGATCAGGGTATGGCGGATTTTTACGGGTGAAAGCCAGTTTGTATGAATATGCGCGATCAGATTGTCCGGAAAATAAACTGTTAAATAGGCCACATCTTCAAATCCGTTTCCGAAATGATCCGCCCCCGTGGCAACAATAGCTTGCGGCTGTTTTTGAAGAAGATGATTCATGATTGATATATCGTGGGGCGCCAGATCCCATAAGACATTAACATCATGCTGAAGAAGACCGAGATTTACGCGGACAGAATCAAAATAATATAATTCACCCAGTTCACCGCTATTGATCAGATCCTTGATCTTACGCACCGCGCCTGTATAAACAAAGGTGTGATCCACGAATATATGCAGCCCCTTTTTCGCGGCAATCTCGATGAGATCTTTCGCCTGTCTTGAATTTGATGTCATCGGTTTTTCTATGAGAACATGCTTTCCGGCTTCAAGTACAGCTTTCGCAAGTTCAAAATGGGAAAATACAGGTGTGCAGATTGCCACCAGATCAATTTTTGGATCATTGATAACTTCTTTATAATCGTTTGTTGTATGTAGAAAAGGGTAGGTTGTTTTGATGAAATCCAGGCGGTCATCTCTGTAATCACAACAAATATCTATCTGTGACCGACGATTTGCATGAAAATTTCTAATGATATTGGGTCCCCAGTACCCGACTCCTATAACACCGACATGAATCATTGTGCTCCCCCTGCACTGACATGAATTTACATGGCGCCTTTACTATTAAACACGGCGCCGAATGTTTGTACAACTAATTTTATATCAAGATAAATAGATCGGTGGGCAACATACTGGAGATCCATTCTTACCATTTCATCAAAAGTTGTCATACTCCGCCCGTTTACCTGCCAGACTCCCGTAATCCCCGGCTTTACTTCAAGAATTCTGCGCAGATGCCAGCGTTTATATGATTCAACTTCATAGGGAATCGGAGGCCTTGGCCCGACCAGGCTCATTTTCCCGGACAAAACATTAAAAAATTGAGGCAGCTCATCAAGACTTGTTTTTCTTAAAAACCGTCCGATCGTTGTGATCCTTGGATCATTTTTAATTTTATAGACCGGATCCTGTTGTGTACCGGAATTGATCTCTGAATTTTGTCCTTCAATCAGTTTTCTGACATATTCCTGATGAATTTTGTCGTCAGTGTCCACCCGCATAGTGCGGAATTTTAAGAACGTGAACTGTTCCCCAAGATATCCCATTCGTTTTTGCATGAAGAGAACCGGCCCTTTTGAACTTAACTTAATCGCGATACTTATGATAAGCATCAGCGGGCTAAAGATGATAATACCGGTGAGGGCGCCAAGAATGTTGAATATTCGCGTGACGACCTTATCAATCGCTTTACCGAATCCATCAAATGAAATGGTATCTAATAAACTCGATGAAGAAATTGATACCGTCCCGTTTAGAGCGGGAAAAAAATCGAGTTTACTGATATCTGTCTGTTCAAAAAGAACTTCGGAATTCCCATCGGCATCTTTTATCACATCCCCCCTGCCTATAACCGCTGGTTCCGATTCAATTTTATTTCTTCCTGAAATTTGATTTATCTGATGGGAACTGAAGGTTAAATTTTTGCTTAATTTCCCGTAATGATCTTCATTTACTGATTTAGCCCGCTCGGTAATCAGGGTCAAAATTTTTTCAATATATAGTTTTGCCCCCTGAATAGAAGTATCCACAAGCAGTATTTCGATTTCCCCGGGTTGCACCAGAGATTTTAAATCAATTTCCCGTGAATTTTCTGATATGATTTCTGCCAGATTACTAAAAAATCTGTCGTACGCGCTTCCGCCGTTCTTTTTGAAAGAAGCCGTTTTTTCCTGAAATTTTATAACAACCTGTGATAACGGCAAATTGGAGCGATAACTTCTGCGGATTTCTTTTTTTAGCAGAACCGAATATTTTTTCCGGTCCAACCAACCGTTCTGCTCATTAAACAAAGGCTGATATTCACTTTTTATGAACAACTTTTTGTAATTTATGATCGTCATTAGTTTTTTCACTTTATCAAGCCTGGTATCACTTTTGAAAAATTCATTTTAATTAAACTTGAAGAAGAACGATTTTGCTCTTTTAACAAAATCCATTTTTACTTTTTCTAAATCAGCCGGCTGAACCTAATTTTGAGCCGGTTTTTATTTTTTCGGCATCATCTTTTCCGTAACCGTATCCATAACCGTACCCGTATCCATACCGGTAACGGTCGGAGTTTTTGCGGATGTCACAGGCATTGAATACCGTACCGAGAATCTTCACATCAAACTGATTAAACTCTTCCACTGCCATTGCGATACTATCACGAAATGTATGGTTCGGGCGAATAACCAGAATGGCGTCTTTTATTTGCTTACCGAGAAACAGTGTGTCTATCACCTTTGTAACGGGTGGTGTGTCAACGAGGATATAATCAAACCTTTCGCTGCATAACATAATAAATTCTTTCATCTTATCTGAACCAAGCAGCTCACCGGAATTTTCCTGGTCGTTTCCCGATGGGATAATAAACAATTGATTTTTAAATTTTTCATCATCAAACGGTACTAATATTTTCTCAAAATCAGACTTATTATCCAGAAAATCTGCCAATCCAGGAGTTTCAGGAGGCAGGTTAAAATATGATGTTAGTTTTGATTTTTTCAAATCGCCGTCCACGATCAAAACTTTTTTTCCCGCATCCGCGAGATTAATGGCAAAATTTGATATAATCGATGTTTTTCCGGTGTCTTCCTCGCAACTGGTTATCATGATTACTTTTTTACCGTTGCGGACAAAATTCATAAGTTTCGCGCGGAGGACCCGGTATGATTCCTTGTAATCCGGCTGATCATCCATCATTGTTACAAGCCGGTCTTTAACAGCCTCAGCATCACTGATTTTTTTTATCAGTTTTC
>JBFXGD010000289.1:0-3269 GCA_050178385.1 Calditrichaceae bacterium | reverse complement strand
GAATTCCTGAAACAGTTGCTACAGGATTACTCTGTTAAAGTGATCCTGTACCTGCGGCAGCAGGATTTATGGCTTCAATCCATGTGGGCGGAAAAGCAAAAAAAAGGCGAGAATGAAACCTTCCATATGAGTTTGCAGGAGTGGATTGAGAATAGCCTCACAAAAAGCAACACCTGCGACTATGACAAGCTGATCGAAAATTGGGGCGAAGTCTTTGGCAAAGAAAACATCATTCCCAGGGTTCTTGAAAAATCCCAGTTTAAGGGTACTCTCTTCCAGGATTTCCTGTCCGCCTGCCAGGTTCCTGAAGCGATGCGCTTCAGAGATACGATTGAAATGAACATCTCTCCGGGAGTTAAAACACTCGTACTGATCCGCGAATTTAAAAAATTACTGCAAGGCAAACTTGATGCAGGCTCCCGGATCAAATTTTATTCCGCTCTGTCTGATTTCGCCACCAGCGCCGGTTGGAACGATAAGCCCTGGAGCCTGATCGATCAGGACATCCACGCGCATACTATGAAACACTTCAGCATTGGTAATCGACAGATTGCACAGGAATACTTTGGAAGAGATGAGTTATTCCTGGAAAAGTTTGATGAAAAACGCCTGACCAGATTTTCGCTGAATGATTTTGAGGCCGATGAATTATTCGATGTGTTCAGCTTCATTGCCTCCACCGAGTTCAATTTCAAGCAGGAAAGAGATTTGGTGGAAGAGAACATCTATCTGAAAAAAGAAATCGAAGCCATTTACTCGAGCAGGAAATGGCGTTTATTGGAACGCATCATCAATATTAAAAAGAGTTTTGGGTTTCGCTCAAATTAACATCGAACTTAGTGAAGTAGCACGATCAAATTAAATGTGGAATTACAGGTTTACATGAAAAAGAAAATCTTCATGCATATCGGACCTCACAAAACTGGGACAACCACGATCCAGTTTTCGATGAATTTCAATAAGAGCATTCTTGCGAAGAGCAGCGTTTACTATCCAAACTCAGGGCTGGTATCTGACAGCCTTCCCGGGCACCACAATCTTGCATGGGAGCTCTCGGGCAATTACCGTTTCTCCAAAAAGCATGGCACCTGGGTAGACCTGAATGCAGAACTTGAGCAGATCAGTTATGACAAGATCATTCTATCTTCTGAAGATCTGTGTACCCTGCCGCGGGAAAAGATCCTTCAAATCCAGGATTACCTGAAAGATTATGATGTATTTATCGTCACCTATGTGCGGAGACAGGACCAGCGGCTGCAATCCGCCTGGTCTGAAAAAATTAAAAGTATCAAAGATGATACAGTGTGGTTAAGCTTCCCTGATTACCTGGCGCAGGCTGACTACGAATTTCCTTATTACGATTACTTCGCACTCATCCAGAAATGGAGTGATGTCTTTGGAAGAGATAAGATCATCGTGCGCGTTTTGGAGAAAAATCAATTACGCGGAACATTGTTTCATGACTTTCTTGCCACCTGCGAGGTTCCAAACCCGGAACAATATGATGATTCAGATGATATGAACCTCTCTCCGGGGATAAAAACTATTGCGATAAACCGTGAATTTAAGCAAAGGCTCCATGGCAAATTTGACAAAGGCGCAATGCTGCGTTTTTACTTCTCCCTCAGAGATTATGCTGACTCTGCCGGCTGGAACAAGGATAAATGGAGTTTCATCGACAGAGAACTCCACCAGAAGATAATGGACAAGTACAAAGTCAGCAACCAGAAAGTTGCCTGGGAGTATTTGGAGCGCGACGAGTTGTTTCTGGAACCCTTTGAGGAAAAGAATTTATCCCATTTCACAGCCAGCAATTTCTCCCAAACCGAGCTCGTAAACTTATTCGCGTTCGTCACTTCAACCATGTTATCTGCCAAACAGGACAAGGAACTGGTTAGAGAAAACATCCTGTTGAAGAAAGAGATCGAATCGATCTATGCAAGTAAAAAATGGAAATTGCTGGTTAAATTAGCATTAATGAGAAGAAAACTGCAAAAACCAGCAAAGAAATAAGAGGTATTGATGAAACAGGTCTATATCCACATAGGTCCGCCAAAGACAGGCACAACTACAATACAACACTCATTATTCTTAAACCGGGATAAACTGCTGCAGAACGGTGTTTACATTCCACACACGGGCTCCTTAGTTGACAAAGCACACCATTACAATCTCGGCTGGGAATTGATCGGGGAGAAAAAATTTAACAAATCCAAAGGCACATGGGGTGACCTATTAGATGAATTAAGAAAGGTGGAGGTTTCAAAAATTATCCTTTCATCGGAAGGATTCATCAGATGTACTGATGACAATATTCGCACGATGAAAGAATATCTCAGCGATTATGAAACTTTCATTGTTTTTTATGTGAGACGCCAGGACAAAAAAATTCAGTCCCAATGGGCACAGGGAGCCAAATCACCTTATCGTCCGGATGTTGATATCACCTTCCTTGATTGGATTGAAAACAACATCTATCAATTCAGCTTTTCGGACTATTACGAGATCTACCACCAATGGAAACGTGTATTCGGAGACAATATACTTATTCGTGTTGTAGAAAAAGGACAGTTACAGGGCACCTTATTCGAGGATTTCCTGACCACCATTGGGGTGGAAAATCCGCAACAATATCAAACATCAAACGACATGAATGTATCACCGGGTATCAAAACGCTGTCGATGATACTGGAGTATAAAAGACTATTGGGAACGAAGATCGACGAAAAAAAACTCCTGCGAATAATCCGTGTGATTAAGGACTATGGGGAAGAGAATGGATGGAACGACGAAAAATGGAGTTTTTTGACCCGGGAAATGTATGACAAAATTATGAGTCAGTACGAGGAAAGCAACCGGAAACTGGCGCTGGAATATTTCCAACGGGATCAGTTGTTTTTCGAACCCTTTGAAGAAAAAAACGTCATTCGTCCAATAATCGATTTTCCGCCAGTTGAAGTGCTGGGGTTGAACACCAGGATTATTGAGAGCATTTACCTCCACGAATCCAGCAACAGACAACAAAATAGGCCATCATTAAAAAGATATTTAATTCAAAAGACTAAGAGTCTCATAAAGCGAATTGGTTTTTTTAAATAAATATTACTCCATGGTGGTGGAGAAGTTCCACAAATTCAGGGAACGTCAATGAAAAAAATTTACATACACATCGGACCCAATAAAACCGGATCGACTACGATTCAAAAATCTTTGTTTCAAAACGAAGAGCTGCTAAATCAAAACGGGTTTTATATTCCAAAAACCGGAAT
>JBFXGD010000288.1:0-3277 GCA_050178385.1 Calditrichaceae bacterium | reverse complement strand
CAGAAATGGCCGCACTTCAACGAACAGTTTTGAGTTAAAGGCACTGACTTCCTTCGCGACATCCAGGCTTTTAGACCGTTCGAATGTGTTATAGTCCACAAAAACAATATCATATATATCTTCGGTGATACCGTTACCCAGAACATTCGGACTTTTACAAATAAGAGTTTCCGGTTTATGATCTTCAATTTTTAGAACTTCCATTTCCCGGTTAAGTACCAACGGACGCATCTGAAGAAGACCGAATTCTTTGCGTATATTTTTTTGCGACGAAATATTGACGGCAAATTCAATCTCAACGGGAGTGCCCATTCCCCAGCTTCCCATCTCCAGCAACAGCTCCAGAATCTGTGGAAGCGGAAAAATCTTGTTTTTTAGAATCGGGGCAAAAGTGACAATCCGCGCGCCTTCCCTTGAAAGTCCGTCGTAAATGGCATGATTTTCATGGGAATAGGTGGAGCCGACGTAAAACAGCGTTCCGTCATGTTCGGCGTCTTTTAGCGCGAACTGGCTGATGAGCATATCGTGAGTTTCAAATGAATCCCCGTCAGTTGCCTTAAAGTCAAGCGCGTAGAATTTATGCTGATTGATTCTCAACGTTTCTTTGGTGGATATAAACTGCGGGAGATGATTTGGGTATTTGGGTGAAAATTTAACCGTATTCCCACCGTCCACCACCGTTTTCCCAAGACCAAGCGCGACAGATACAATGCCGTCGGTTGATTTTTGGGGCGGCACGGGATAGAAGTTGTAGGACTTCGCCACACCCGAAAAAGCGGGATAAAAACGGTCTTCGTACTGAGAGCCGATCATCTTCTGAATAATCACGGCCATTTTTTCTTCTTCGAGGCGGTAGGTGGTCACTTTGATATAATCTTTACTTCCGATGTAAAAAGTTGACGCGTAAACTCTTTTTATGGCATTCAATAGTTCATTAAGCCGGATTAATGGATTGGCGTGATTGTTGGGTATCATATATGTTTCATAAACACCCGCGAAGGGATGATATTGGGAATCCTCGAGCAGGCTTGACGAACGGACGGCGAGCGGATCGCGGACAAGATCCAGAAAAGCGGCAAGATTGGCAAGAATTTCTTCAGGAAAACTCTTGCTCTCAAGAAAGCGGCGGGTGATTTCCACATCATCCGTGGAATTCAGCGCGAAATTTCTAAGGTCATTTTCATCAAGAAACGCGTCAAATACATCCGTTCCCAATACAATTCCGGGAGGCACATAAATCTGCACATCTTCAAAACGGAACTGCACCTTGTAATTATTAATCAGTGTGTTGACGAAACTCAATCCCCTTGCCTTACCTCCCAAAGACCCGCCGCCCACACGGGCAAATCCGCTTGTAGGGTCGAAAGCGGTCTTTTTAAAATCGGTAATAATTCCCCGCTGCTGCAGTTTGCGGTATTCTTTAAGCGATGAAACCAGATCGCTGCGCAGTTCTTCGATAGATGGGTAGTCGGTGACTTTGCGTGGTCTCAGCTTGTGGGCAAGCCAGAACTCCGTCCTTGCTTTTAGCCAGTTAGAAAAATGGTTGTGCTCGGCATGGTACCGGATGCTTTCCGGCGGGACAATCTTTAACTGCTGCTCAAGATTCGCAAGATTATTCGCGCGTCCCACTTCCCGCCCGTCATCATCCCTGAAAACAAAATCACCAAAACCGAAATGCTCAACGGTAAAGCGCTGAACCTCATGAAGCAGGGTGGGTGAGTTCTTGAGCAGAAATGACGCGCCCAATTCACGCGCTTTCGATTCATTTGAAGGTTCGGTGGACTGGAGCAGGATGGGGATATCATAATGCCTTTTTCTTACATTTGATGCAAGTGTAATTCCCGCCATCGGATCCTGTTTTCCCTTATGGTAAAAATCTATATCGGAAATGACTCCAAGAACGTATTCTTCATACTTCTCATAATATTCCCAGGCTTCTTCGTAATTAGTGCATAACAATATCTTTGGCCGCGCCCGCATTCTGAGATATTTATGTGTTAGATTGATTCCTTCGGAGATAAGCCGCTGGGATTGGTTGAGTATCTCCGTGTATAAAATCGGCAGAAAAGATGAATAAAACCGGACGTTATCCTCGATAAGAATGATGGACTGCACCCCGACAATCCGAGTGTCGTGATCCACATTCATCCGGTCTTCGAAATGCTTGACGATGGCGATAATGATCCTGAAATTTCCGGTCCAGATGAAAATGCGATCAAAAACACTGGTATCACAGTGATCCATCAGTTCTGACAGCTCACGGTTATCGTAAGCAAGCAGAACGATGGGGATATTTAGATCGGATTGATGAACCAGGCTGCCAAGTTCTGTGGCGGGCATGTCTTCAATATGCTGGGTTGTGATAATCAGATCAAACCGTCTCTCTTCCTGAGCGATGGCGAGCGCTTCTTTTCCGCTGGATACACGGGTGATCTCCGGCGAATGGCTGAGATTCAGGCCCTGGTATTCATTTCGGATCAGCTCGTATAGACGGCCGTCTTCTTCAAAGACATATAAATCGTATAAACTGGAAACGAGCAGGATATCCCTGATCCGGAAACGCATCAGATTCTGAAAACCCTGAAACCGTGTGCCGTATCCATGCTCAACCCAGAGCGGATCGGTAAATTTGTCGATTGTTCCCGGTTCGTTCTTCATGGTTTGATTATCCGCCAATTACTAGAGATTCAACAATAAAATATCATTTAATGTTTCGAATGACAAGCGTTGTTTAAAAAAAGCCCGCCGGGACGGGCTTATTTTGAAAAAATTTAAGATTGGATCGAAAAACTTTTGTCAGACAACTCCCTGATCCAGCATTGCGTCGGCGACTTTCAGGAATCCGCCGATATTCGCGCCGTTCACATAGTTCCCGGGAGTACCAAAACGTTCGGCTGTTTCCACGCAGGTTTTATGAATGCTTTTCATGATGTGATGCAGGCGATTATCCACCTCATCACGGGTCCAAGGCAGGCGCATGCTGTTCTGAACCATCTCAAGGCCGGATACCGCTACTCCGCCGGCGTTGGCGGCTTTACCGGGTCCGTAGAGTACTTTGTGTTCCAGAAATAGTTTGACACCATCCAGCGTGGTGGGCATATTGGCGCCTTCGCTGATCACATAGACGCCTCGATTAAGCAGGTTTTGGGCATCTTTACCGTTAATCTCATTTTGCGTGGCGGAGGGGAAAGCGCACTGAGCTTTGTGATCCCATAAAGGATTATGATCCAAATTCTGATCGATGGGTGTATAAACCGCGCTCTTAAATTCATCAGTA
>JBFXGD010000287.1:0-3279 GCA_050178385.1 Calditrichaceae bacterium | reverse complement strand
AGAGTGGGGGAAGAACTGGTTTACAAGGTTAAGTGGTCATTTCTAAGACTCGGAACGGTCAAACTGCAAATAGTTGATACAACAAAAATAGAGAATGTACCGGTATATCACTTAAGATTTTTTATTGATTCCAATCCATTGTTGTTCTTTGTAAATAATCACAGTGTGTACAATAGTTTCTTTGATGAGAATTTTCGAATTCAGAAAACATTTTCGCATGAAAAAATTGATAATGTGAATTACCGTTCAGAATACCTGTTTGACTACGCGGACAGTATTATCCGTGTAATCATGACCGATGTAAGCGATACGACCAACACGATTCACAGAGAAATGGAGATGGAAAAACAGCTCTATGACGGTATTGGTATGATTTTTTACGCCAGGGCAAATGCGGGAAAGGTGAAAAATGACACATTAACCTCTTTTTTCGAGACACAAAAAGGCCATGTCGTTATAAACTTCAAGGGGAAAAAAGAAAAAATTAAAGTTGGAGTCTTTGAAGCGCCCTATCAGACATACCCACTGGACGGAGATATTAATATTAAGGGAATTGCAGGTGTAACCGGACCCTTCGAAGGATGGTTTGCCACTGACGGACAAAGACCCCCTGTCAAAGCCAAGTTAAAAGTATTTATCGGGAATGTAATCGTTGAACTGGAAGAATGGAAGAACTGGGACCCTGGAACATCGTTGAAGAAATAATTTAAACGACCTGATTTAATTCACTTCAATATTTCAGATACTTTAAAGCGATATAGAATTAAGTCTTGTGATTTTAAGTTGTCATTGTTAGCTTTCATAAAAAATTTATTGTAATATTTCATAAATGTCAGGATATGAGATTTAGGTAACCACTGAGGAGAAATATAAAATGCCGTCATTTGATGTCGTTTCTGAAGTTAATATGCATGAAGTTCATAACGCGGTCGATCAGGCGAACAGGGAAGTTACTACCCGCTTCGATTTCAAGGGTAGCGGGGCGAATTACAGCCTGACTGATGATGTAATAACCATGTATGGTGAGAACGATTTTCAGCTCAAACAAATGCTTGATATCCTGTACGCGAAATTAAGCAAACGCGGTGTTGATCTGGCGTGTATGGAAATAAACACGCCTGAAATATCAGGAAAAGGAGCTCGTCAGGAAGTTAAAATCAGACAGGGAATTGACGCGCCGCTTGCAAAAAAAATTGTGAAAATGATAAAAGACACAAAGCAAAAAGTTCAGGCGTCTGTCCAGGGTGATAAAGTCAGGGTAACAGGTAAGAAAAGGGATGATCTTCAGAATGTGATCGCTCTTTTGAAAAACACCGAACTGGAAATGCCGCTTCAATATGAGAATTTTCGTGAATAATCAGGTTGAATGTCTGGTATAAAAACTTTGGAGATATGATGAAAAACCTGTTTACAAATATCATAATTCTGTTTGCATCTCTCATTTTCCTTTCATGGGATAATTTCGGCGGAGATGCTAATCAGAGTGGGGCGAAAATTGTTTTTGATGAGGAAATGTATGATTTTGGGGAAGTGGTTTCTGGAACTGTCGTGGAGCATATATTTATATTCCGGAACGCCGGTGGAGATACCTTAAGAATAAAAAGAATCGATGGTGGCTGAGGCTGCACGACCGCACTTCTGAGTTCAGAAGCCATAGCGCCCGGAGAGTCCGGTCAGCTGAAAGCTATGCTGGAGACAAAGAACCGGATCGGAAAAACAAAAAAAACGATAGAAATATTTTCAAATGACAAGTCATCTCATCTAAAGGAAATATTCTTTGTTGGTAATGTAGTACCTGACAGCAGCCTTTTTTTTAAAACAGATTAGGTTTTGATTACAATAAATTCTCAAAAAAGATTGTTTTTTAATGCAGTATTTGGATTCAGAAAACCTAAGAATCAATGATGAATTGGTAATTGCGGATGCTGAAATAGTTTATACCGCATCCAGAAGCGGCGGACCCGGCGGACAACACGTCAATAAAGTAAGCAGCAGGGTTACTCTGAATTTCGACGTATTAAATTCTTCTTCACTTAGTGATGAGCAGCGTGCCAAAATCGCGGAAAAGCTATCAACCCGTATTAATAAGCTGGGTATATTAAAAATTTCATCCGGGAAGCACCGCAGTCAGTATGAGAACAGACGCGCGGCAACAGAAAGATTCAGAGAATTATTGCGCAAGGCTCTGACCGAAGACCCACCAAGGCAAAAAACAAGAATTCCCGCGGCGGAAAAAAAACGCCGGCTTGAAGAAAAAAGGATAAAAGGAATTAAAAAAAGATCAAGATTCAGGAAAATCGATCCTGATGAATGATGGTGATTTTAATAATAAAAAAATATTACTTCCAGAATTCAGGATTCCAGCCCTTATCCCCGTGGGTGTGAGCAGCGTGCAGTTCCTTACCGACAGAATCCAAAACTGCTTCATCAATATTTTCTTCGATAAAGGTAAAATACTCCTTCTCTTCAAAACGGATATGATCAATTAATCTGACAGAAAATTCTTTTAAATATTCAGACAGGTGTTTATTGCCTTTTTTAATGTCATTTATTGTTTTATCAAAAAACGAATGATCTTCTAAAACTTTTTCAATCAATACAGATGAGGACTCTTTCTCCTCCAGCACCGGATTGAGAATCTCCTCTTCCTGTCGGAAATGCGCTTTAAGGTGTTTCTCCCACATGTCCACGATGTATGCAGAAATAATCTTTGAGTCAGTTTTATTCGACAATCCCCTCTGAATGCGTGAAGCGATGACAAGACCGTCGTGATGTTCCCAGGAGAGTGTTTCCAAATTGTGATTTCTATTCATAGTCTTTTCCTAAATTAATTAATTAGTTTTAAAACAGCCCGGTTTACCATAAAGCACCCCATTGGTCAGCCGGGATGTTGGAGGAGTTCTGATTTTGACCGAAAAGTTCTCTGTCAGCATTATTTATCGAACATGACAGATGATAAGAGCGACTACTTCGTAATAAACGTCAAGTATGAAGTTTCCGAATTATCTGCTTTTTTAATATGAACTTTGTAATTCTGCTTTTCCATTGCATCAATCAGCGGTAACGGTTCAAAATTTGTGGTCAGCAATATAATTTGCCCATTTTTAAAGTCTTTCATCAGTTTGTTAATAAGACCAACCGGATGCTCGCCTCTGTCCAGCATTTCTGAGCCGTTAATCTCCACTTCGGGATTTTTCTTTATCCAGTCCGGTTCATTGGTGTGAAAATTGATTTTTGTCTTTGTCGCCTCCTCGAGGGGGGGCAGTCCCACACGCTGGC
>JBFXGD010000286.1:0-3279 GCA_050178385.1 Calditrichaceae bacterium | reverse complement strand
TACCATTTCAGCCATGTTTATCTCCTGGATTAATGAATAACTTCTTCTTTGAAGTTCTCAACGATCGATATAAACGGATTTGCAGCGGATTGTCCCAGGCCGCATTTAGACGCGATTTTCATCGTCTGAGCCAATTTTTTAAGTTCTTCTACATAACCCGCGGACTTTTCTCCTTTTTTGATTGCCTCGATCCCATATAAGAGCTGCTGACAGCCAATACGGCATGGGCTGCACTGACCGCAGGATTCTTCAGTGAAAAAATCAAGATAATTATGAAGCACATTGTACATTGAGCGTGTGCTGTTAAAAAGCATCATTGATCCGCCAGTGGGAATTCCCTCAAAACCGATAATTGTTTCATCGAATTTTTTACGGGGTACACAAAATCCCGAAGATCCGCCAACCTGAACAGCCTTTGTATCACCGTCGCCAAACAAATCAACAAATTCACCGATTGTCATTCCAAGCTCCAGTTCATATATGCCTTCGATATGGGCATCTCCGGAGACGGAAAAGAGTTTTGAACCGCGGGAGTCTTTTGTCCCGAGTTTTTTAAAAAATTCGGGACCCTGATTTAATATCATCATGGCGTAGACCAGAGTCTCGACATTGTTAACGACTGTCGGTTTACCGAGAAACCCGTTGGAAATAGGGTAGGGCGGCTTATTTCTTGGTTCTCCGCGGCTTCCTTCCATGGATTCTATCAGCGCCGTTTCCTCACCACAGACATAGGCGCCGCTTCCGGATCTGAATTCAATCGCAAAATCGAATCCCCGTTTTTTTACTCCCTGATTAAAATTGTCAGCCTTTTCAAGTAATTCCGGTAATAAAAAATTATATTCACCCCTTAAATAAACAAATCCGGTTTTTGCGCCAATCGCTTTTGCGCAAATCATCATACCCGCATAAACTTTTTCAGCCTGACGCTGCAAAATTTCGCGATCTTTAAATGTGCCGGGTTCCCCCTCGTCAGCGTTGCAGATCACATATTTAATATCGCTTTCCTGTTCGGCAGCGAATTTCCATTTCAGCCCGGTTGGGAATCCTGCTCCGCCTCTTCCGCGCAAACCCGAATCCATAATACTCTGAATAATAACATCCGGGGATGTGAGCAAGGCTTTATCAACAATTTTCCAGATATCGCGTTCAACAAAAATCAGATCAACGCGTTTCTGATATTCTTTCAGTTTTTTTAGTTTTACTTCTCTGGCGGTCATAATTTAATTCCTTGTTCTATAGATAGTCATCGATAGCTTTGAGCGCTTTTTCAGGAGTTAACTCGGTATAGACCTTATCATTGATCAGCATAGCCGGACCTTTGTGGCACCAGCCCATACAATTGGCAGTAAGAAAGCTGAATTTATTATCTCTGCTGGTCTCTCCGAGTTTAATTTTTAACCGTTGTTCAACCGCGCTGATAATCTCGTCTTTATTTTTCATATCACAGGTTATGGTTTTGCATATTCTGATAATATTTTTGCCGCGAGGTTTAATATCCAGGAAAGAGTAGAAGGAAGCGACTCCATATATTTCAGCCGCGGACAGTCCCATTTCACGAGAGACGGTTATCATTGCTTCTTCTGATAAATAACGTTCACTTTTCACAATTTTTTGCAAAATAGGCAGTAGGTTATCTTTGGTTTTACCCAGCACGGCAACATGATCATTAACAATTCTTTCAACATTTGTCATTTAGGTCTCCTCAATTGATCAGAAAAACAGCTCTGATTTATATAAAGAGAAATAATTCACATAACCGGATAAATAAAAACGGAATCAATATATTGACACCGTTTAACAGGTTGTTCTGTCCATTCCCTGGTTTTGTATGTCCAGATTATTTCTCTTTGAGATAAATAGGCAATTTTCAGGCCATAATTGGTAAAACATTTATAATTATATATTTGTGAAATAATTCGCATGATATATGATAAATGATTTTTCCCATAAGCGCAAAAATAAAGTGAAAAAATTCTCAAAATAGATAAAACAGGGATCCGGCCATAATTTTGAGTCTTTATCCTCTGCATATTCTTACTGAACTCATTCAAATATTAGCCTTTTTTTACTGAATTATTGTTTCTTTCCAAAAATATTTTTAAAAAAAGTCCAATTTTTAGTTATTTTAGCGAAAGATTTTTAACGTTTATTTGTATATATGATTGAAAAAGATAAAAAGAACGAAAAACAAATCTGGCAAAAACTGTATTCTTATGAAGGGGAAGTTTACGGCTATATCAAAAATGCCGTTCACAGCTCCGAGATCGCGAAAGATTTATGCCAGGATGTTTATCTGCAGGCTTTGAAGAATCTTCAAAATCTTGACCCGGACCGTTCACTGAAAAACTGGCTGATAACGGTGGCGCGAAACCGGATTGTGAATTTTTATCTTCAGCAAAAACGCAGACAGTTTGAATTGATTAAAGAAGATGCATTGCAGACAGAAATGGATGAATCCAGCTTTGATGAACCATTCCAGTCAGCTCTTGCATCTCTGCCTGAGAGACAAAAACGCATATTTATTCTCAGGGAGATTGACGGCATAAGTTATGAAGATCTGAGTCTGGAACTGAATCTGAGTGTACCGGCTGTGACTTCATTATTAAGCAGGGCGCGGGCCGGTTTTACAAAAGCATATCTGTTGTATTTTCTGCCGCAGTGGTTTAAAGAAAACGCAGGGAATCTGGAAATTCAGGATATCGCCCGTTTTATAAATTCATTTGAGCCGCCCGATGACCTTTTTAATCAGATTCACAGAAAAAGTCAGGCTTATTTTGATCAGATAAGAAATGAATGGGATCATGTCAGAAATAATTATTTTGATGAAAGCCGTCTGGATGAGATATTTTCACTGCTCAACGGTCAGGATAATAAAAATATCCTTGATCTAGGAAGCGGTACCGGATTTGTAGCTATTCATAATGCCCTCCGGGGCGCGAAGGTTACCGGCATAGAAATTAACCAGATCATGCTTAAGCAGTTAATCACGATAAAAAAATCTCTTTTATTGGAAGATTTCAGCATTCTGAAGGCAAATATCAGCCAATTGCCGGTTAAACAAAATAGTTGTGATCAGGTTTTTATTTCGCTTGCCCTGCATCATGTTCCCGATCCCGCGGACCTGATATCTGTCTCATCCGGAATACTAAATAAAGGCGGAGATTTGGTGGTTGTGGATTTTATGCGCCACAATAACAAGGAACTGGCCGACAAAATGCGGGATCTCTGGCTTGGATTTAATCCGGTGATTTTGAGAAAATGGGCTAAAAAGGCGAAATT
>JBFXGD010000285.1:0-3298 GCA_050178385.1 Calditrichaceae bacterium | reverse complement strand
CTTTCATAAAGGTTATATTCGACAAAACTGCAAGGGAGACTTCCCTAAGTGCTTTTGAGACAGCCTCTTATTTGAATTAAATTTTATAACCCGAGTGATGATTTGTTCTGCAAAAACCAATCAACCGTTTTCTTTAGCCCGGTCATTACATCAATTCTTTCCTCGTATCCGATAAGCTCTTTCGCCAGGCTGATATCAGCAAGTGAATGCTTGATATCTCCTAATCTTGGTTCCCCGTGCACAGGTTCGATATTGGAATGAAGTAGTTTTTTTATTTCTTCGGCAAGTTGGTTCAGTGTAATTCTGTCCCCGCAGGCGATATTCATAACCTTGCCGGCAGCTTTTACAGGGGCTTTACAAGCCAGAAGGTTGGCGTGAATTACATTTTCTATGTAGGTAAAATCCCTGCTCTGCGTTCCGTCGCCAAATATGACAGGTGATTCTCCCATAAGATATGCTTTAATAAATTTTGGAATAACCGCCGAGTAGTAAGAATTCGGATCCTGCCGGGGCCCAAAAATATTAAAATATCTTAACGCTACCGTTTCCAACCCGTAAACATGGTTAAAAACAGAGCAATAATATTCCGATGTTAATTTATTGACCGCATAAGGAGAGAGAGGTGACGGCTTCATCGTTTCAACTTTTGGAAGAATTTCGGATTCTCCATAAGCAGAAGATGATGCGGCATAAACCACCCTTTTTACGCCTCTTTCTTTAGCGGCATACAAAATGTTGAGCGTGCCGTTTATATTCACTTCATTGCTTTCTATCGGGGTTTCAATGGAACGCGGAACAGAAGGCATGGCCGCCTGATGAAGGACATAGTCAATATCTTCCATTGCACTCTGTACGGAATTTAAATATCGAATATCTCCATTGACTACTTCCACTTTATCTGTCAGCCCTGAGATATTCTGGATTTTTCCCGTAGAAAAATTATCAAAAATACGAACAAAATGTCCATTTTTCACAAGATGTTCCGCAATATTTGATCCTATAAATCCGGCGCCACCCGTGATTAAATACCTTTCACTCATGAAAATTCTCCGTATGGTTTTGTCTCATTTCCGGTAAAAAATTTTATACTGTTATCAAATGATTTTAAAGGAATATACAGATGGAAAGTATTGAAATAGTGATTAAAAACAAAATCAATCAGGCATATAGATCGCGTTCAACCAATTCACAAATGATATGACCAATAGTGATATGGCCTTCCTGTATGTGCTGGGTGTTATCTGAGGGAATGTTTATCGAAAGATCAAATAACTTGCCTGCTTTTCCGCCGTCTTTCCCCAGAAAACCAATTGTCACCATTCCGGCTTCTTTTGCTTTCTGCGCTGCCCGAAGTACGTTTTCAGAATTCCCGCTTGTGGAGATGCCTAAAAAAACATCGCCGAACTTTCCAAGAGCTTCTACCTGTCTGGAAAATATATTGTTAAATCCGATGTCATTGCCACCAGCTGTCAGAATGGATGTGTCAGTCGTTAATGCAATCGCGGGTATCGCGGGACGGACAATATCATGATTCAGACGGATTATAAATTCGGCCGCGAGATGCTGGGCATCGGCCGCGCTGCCTCCGTTTCCGCAAATCAACATTTTCCCGCCGTTAGTGATACTGGTTTTGATCAATTCCACAGCCCGGGAAATATTCTCCGTGCAGTTCTCGGCTATACGCTCTTTTGTGGCGGCGCTTTCAATGAGATGTATCTTTATAAATTCTTTATGAATCATATTAAGGTATTCACTTTTATTTATGGATCGCATCCGAAAATGCTTTTAATAATACCGGGTCGTTGTTCTGCTCGATGACGTTTCCGGTTACTATAAATGAAGCGCCGGCAGCGACTTTTTCCGCGGCGGTTTCCGGTGTTCTTATTCCGCCTCCGACAATTATCGGTGTTTTTACAGTCTGATTGATTACCGAAATTATTTCATTCGGAACACAGTAATCGGCTCCGCTTCCGCCTTCAAGATAAATTGTTTGGAATCCCATGTAACTGGCGGCTATCGCGTGCGCCATGGCGATTTCAGCTTTATGTCTGGGAAGAGGAGTCGTCCCACTCATAAATTCAGCGGATGTGGCTCGGCCTGATTCAATCAAAAAATAGGCGGTTGATATTGGTTCCAGTTTTAAGCGGTGAATAATCGGAGCGGCAATCACCTGACTTCCGATAATATGGTGCGCATTTCTTCCGCTCAATAAAGATAAGTAAAGAATGGCATCGGCCTGCGCGGATATCTGATGTACTCCGCCAGGAAAAATAATCACCGGAACATCGGCTGAATATAATTTGAAAGTTTTCAAATAAGATTCAAAATCCGGGGACAATAATAGACTGCCGCCAACAAGAAAAGCATCCACCCCCGCAGTTATCGCTTCTTCAATAATCCCCGGCAATGAGTTAACCGTTGTTTTGTCAGGATCGATAAGAACAAGATAACCTGCGCCTCGTTGTTCCTTAACAGTCAGTAGTTTTTCAAAAACCGTCATTTTTTACCTTTTTCGATTTCTTGACAACAATCTATGTAATTTAGTCGGTGAAGCACTTAGAAGTATCTTGGTTTCAGGTGTATATTCAACACATTGGTATTTTTGATATACATAAAACAAAAAATTACTAAATGCACCTGAAAAAATCAAGTTAAGTATGTTTTAACGGTAAATATTGTTTTATCATATAACCGGCCTCCGGACCGTATTGAAAAATAAATTTTAAAATTGAATATGATCTATAGTTTTGAAAAATATTATACTCGGGGAAATTGCTGAAATGTTTAGTTTTAAGACCGGCGGTTTCAAGTGCCGATTCATTCAGCCATCCATTCTCAAAAATTTGATGAGCGTTGATGTAAACATCAGTATTATTCTTTTTGCACCAGGATATGATGGTTTCATCATTATTTAGATCATACGGACGCTCTGACGCGTTGTAAGTTGTAAGATTTAATGATAAAAACCTGATCAGCAGTCGGTTTAAGTCAATGACGAATGACGAGAGCATCATGTTATTATTTTTAAAAAATTCATCCAGTACGGGAAGGTAAAAGTAGGCAAAAGGATATGATGCGTAAGTATGCCGGATGGTTTTATAATGTCTCTGTTTCCAATTTACTGTATCATCCGTTTTTTTTTCACAAATTAATTTTGTTCCATGATCATGTTTTACGGGAATTCGGAGGCGGTCGTCTTTGCCTGCTAAGCATGGAGAAATACTCAACGCGGTTCTCTTTGTAAATTGAAAATGATCTGTAAAATACAATATGTCACACTGGGCCGCATTCCAAAAAA
>JBFXGD010000284.1:0-3329 GCA_050178385.1 Calditrichaceae bacterium | reverse complement strand
CTCTTTAACCTCGATTTCATCGGGGACGGTAGCGGTTGATCCATCAACTGCCAATAGACTGAATCCGTTCCATGTTTGAAGGTCGCTATACTTTTCGAGACCTTTGCATGAAAAGCATCTGTTCCGACTTTAGCATTTGGGGAAATTTTTTTTACAGTCGGGTCACTAAAGGACACCAGGACGTGTTGTATTTAGCCGCCATCGACAGTCACTGCAACCTCGTTTTCCTTTTTATGAGGCCGTTTGTACCGGATGTTAAAGTCCGGGCGCACCTATCCTCCTTAAACAGGTATGGCATTGAGCAATTTAGCCCCTTTTCTTAAATTGAAAGCAAACTGTCGAAACATGATATCAATGGTATTCTTCATAATCTCCGGAAATCGAGCCCGCTGTCCATTATCCTGCTCGTGGCTGATGCCGAAATACTGTTCGACAATGTACCGGAGCTTTGAAATGTCCTTATTTCGTTTGATTTCAGTCTCAGTCAATTTAGCGGTTTTAGAGTCCTTTCTCATAATGCCGTCCCCAATATTGTTCAATGCAAGGAAGCTGCGATTCGGAGCACCGGCATATCCTTTGTCGGCATAGACCTTTTGAATCTTATCATTGGTATGCATACTGGAAATAACAACCATAGGAAGATGAATAGAATCATTTTGAGAAGACGGAGTCATATATGTGGAAAGGATAAAACCGTTCTCGGTATCAACCGCCGTATGCTCCTTGAGTCCGAAATGAGGTTTGTCATTTTTGATGCTCCAGTCGGAATCCAGATCCCTGGAGTATTTTTTTCTGCTGCCGTTTTTATCCAACTGGCCCTCTCTGGTAAGGCTTTTCTCTTTAAGCTCTTTCAACTGATCGTTGGAAACTGGTCTGCCGGCAGATTTCACCAGACGGGCATCAACTGCAATGCCTTCATTAATAGAGTAGCCAAGCTGATGAAACTGATTAAGCAACGCACTGTTTATTTTTATCATGGCATCTTTGGTCAAACGTTTACGGAAGCGGGAATAAGTCGAATGATCAGGACTGGCTTGCTCCAACGGCAGCCCCAGAAAGGATCTGAAGGAAATCCGATCATTGATTTGGCTTTCCAGTTCCGGGTCGGATTTTATCCGAAACCATTTCTGAAGCAGGAGGCATTTGAATAAAAACAATGGCGGATAGGCAACCTCGCCGAGTTTTGACTTTCCGGGTTCATAGTGTTTCAGCAGAAGCGCCTGAATTGGTTCCCAGTCTATGGTTTTGTCAATTTCTTGAAGGAACAGATGGTTTCTATTCTTTCGGGAGTATGCCTGGATCGCCATATCAGCGAAGGAACAACCGTACTGGATCTTTTTGTATGCCATAATGACTCCTGAACGTAAAGTATATTATGAGATATATAGCATGATAAGATCATTATTTATATATGTTATGTCGATATGAGTAAAACTAAAATATGATATTTGATAGTAAAATTAACGACGACTCACCAGGATTGGGCAGGCAGGCCCGCACTACCCGTGCAAAGGTCTCAGGGCGAGCTCGGGGCAGGCAGGGTGTAGAGAGCGAAGAGGCCTTTGAACTCCGGGGGCAACAGGTTGCATATAGCTGTGATGAGAATGAGGATGGGAACCTGATTGAGTGGGATGAAAAATTTTAAACTGCTATTTTCGGGGTCGAAAATGTTGGTTTAAGGGTGGATTTGGACTTGATTTTGAGTTTAATTCTAATGAAATAAGTTTGTTGGTGTGGCCCGACCCCCAATTTCCCAGCACCGTGCAAAGGTCTCAGTATCATAAAATCATGGACATCAATGAACAAATCAAATATTGGATTGATACATCAGATGATGATTTTAAGGCAATGGGGCATCTTTTTGAAAAAGGAGACTATACATGGGCTCTTTTTATCGGGCACATCGTTTTGGAAAAATTGTTGAAAGCCTGGTTTGTCAGCCATAAACAAACTACGCCTCCATTTATTCATGACCTTGTCCGTTTATCAGAAAAGGGAAATTTACATCTAAATGATGAACAAAAAGATATTCTGGATACCATATCCGCCTTCAATATTCGGGGACGGTATGATGACTACAAAAGAGAATTTTATAAAAAGTGTTCCAGAACCTATACTGAAACATGGATTCGGAATATTGAGGAATTTAGAAAATGGATCAAAGAAAAACTTCTGAGATAGCCAGGAAATATTTTGACTTTGTAAAAAAAAACGAAGTTAATGTAAAAAAAGGATATATATTTGGCTCATTTGCCAAGGGGACTGCAAATGAAGACAGCGATATTGACCTGGCCATTATTTTCAATGAGCTTGATGATACCTTTGACATGCAGGTCAAATTGATGAAAATCAGAAGAAAATTTGACAGCAGAATTGAACCTCATCCTTTCAGGGAATCAGATTTTCAGAATTCAAATCCTCTGGCCTATGAAATTATGAAAACAGGGGTGGAATTGCGTTGACCCGGAGCTTGCGAGCTTGTGGTTAAACAACTGTTTTTGGGTCAAAAAAGAGGCGTTTAAGGTCAAAAAATGATTTTAAATGAGTGTTTTTACTAACAATTCAAATAATTATCTAAGTCCGATCCAATATTTCCTGCAATTCGGGCGTGACCGACAGCGTTGGGTTGAGTGGCTGTTTGAAACCGGAAAACGATACGATCTGTCGATTTTGAATTACACGGTGACATCCAATCATATCCATTTGCTTGTGATGGATAAAGCCGGTCGGAACGTGATTCCGGATTCAATCAAGCTGATAGTCGGACGTACCGCCCAGGAATACAACCAACGAAAAAACCGCAAAGGTGCGTATTGGGAAGATCGCTATCATGCTACAGCCATTCAAACCGGTTAGCATCCGGCCCGTTGCATGACATATATTGACATGAATATGGTCAGAGCTGGTGTTGTTAAGCACCCGAAAGACTGGGAGCATGGCGGATATAATGAAATCCAAAATCCAAAGAAACGATACAGGATGATTGATCATAAGAATTTGATGCCGCTTTTCTGTGCTTTAGATGAAACCGATTGTGCAAGCATTCACAGAAAGTGGATTGGAGAGGAACTTGCCGGCGAAAGGCATCAGCGGCAGAGTCGATGGACGGAGAGTGTAGCCGTTGGTGATGAAAGTTTTGTCAAAGACGTTAAAGATGCATTGATAGGGCGAGCTCGGGGCAGGCAGGGTGTAGAGAGTGACGGGGCCTTTGAACTCCGAGAGCAACAGGTTGCATCTCACTATAAAGAGGGGAGAAATGATTGGAACTTGATTGAGTGGGATGGAAAATCTTAAACTGTTATTTTCGGGGTCAAAAATGCTGGTTTAAG
>JBFXGD010000283.1:0-3350 GCA_050178385.1 Calditrichaceae bacterium | reverse complement strand
GAGTCGAAGAACGGCCGAAATGTTACAATAATAAGGATTCCTCAGACCTATGAACTGAAGCAGGTCCTGATCCAGTTGATCATTTACTACGGTTTATATCCGACCGAGACTGAAAATGCTAAAGAAGAAGTGCGTGTTTATCCTTATTTCAATTCCATATATGACAAACCTTTTTTAATAAGTCACTACAAAAAAAACGGAAGATTAACAATTCAGCTTCTTTCATGGGAGACCACACCGGTACCTCCGGAACCGCTGCCGGAGGAAAAACAGATTTTTAACGATCTGTTAAATTATAATATTTCTTCGATCTCTTCGCTGGATGATATTGATGAAAATGTAATTGAAATATTCGCGCGCTCAAGGAGCATGCCCACGACTTATGTTAAAAGAATTTATCAAAACATCCTTTTGTGGCAATTAAGTCAATAAACACAGACTATATAGTAGTGGAAAAAATTATTACAATTTTAGCCTCTAAGCATTTTTCAAACTCAAGCTCTTTAATGTACAGTTTATTTTTCCAATTGATCAGCGATATGGGATTCAGTATCTTTTATCATACAAAAATTCCGATTAATAAACAGAAATATCGGTTTCCCGAAAATCACAACGTCTCTGTGAAACAAAGCGAAACTTTGCGCGTTTGCATGATCTGAAAAATCAACTGATTATTATGAGGCAAAAGATGAGTGAACGAAGAAAATCTCCCATTGAACATGATGAAGTGGATGCGCATAGCTGTACAGTTGATCTGCGTCTGGAAATTCTGCATGGACTTCCGTTTTTCAAAAATCTCACTCATGAAAATATTCATGAAATTAATAAACTGTTCAGGGATTATCATTATGCACCCGGCGACACCATTTATTTTACGGGTGATACCGCGACACGACTTTGCGTGGTGGCCTCCGGCAGCGTTAAACTTCTTCGTCACAGCGCCGTTGGCCAAAACGTACTTATAGATATCCTAAAACCCGGTGAATTCTTTGGAAGCCTGTCCACTCTGGGTGACAGTATCTATTCTGAAACTGCCGAAGCGCAGACCGTCTCCTGCATCATGACCATGCATGCGGAAGATTTTCGTACAATTCTTAATAATTATCCGACCGTCGCGCTCACCGTACTGGATATAACCGCTGAGAGACTGCGCGGGGCACATGAAATGATGAGACAACTCAGCACCCATTCCGTTGAAAAAAGAATCGCCTATACCCTGCTCAAACTCAGTAATAAACTGGGTGAACAAAAGGATATTGGTTTGCTCATTCAGATTCCATTGTCACGATTTGATTTGGCGGAAATGACGGGTACTACTACTGAAACCGCCAGCAGGATAATGAGTCACTTCCAAAAAGACGGGCTTATAAAAACCGGCAGACAGTGGGTCGCGATTACGGACATCAAAAAACTGTCGGCCATTGCTGAAATCGATTAAAATTCTTACTAACCTGAACACCTGCATTTGCTTACCATAAAAAATTGAATTAAAAATCCGGAGAGAATCAAAGCCGGATTTTTTTTCACTCCAGCGTCCATAAATCTGCCCATTCTAAACCCATCCAGACCGGTTCCGCAATATTTTTCATAAAAATTTCATCTCCTGCGGTTAATTAAGCCAGATCATTTATCTGCAGAATCAGATTCCTTATTATGATACCGACGTTAAGAAAAAACTCATACAAAACAAGGAGTACAAAATGAAAACCATATTAAGAAGTGACGATCTTTCCTGTCCTTCATGCATTGTCAAAATTGAAAAAGGATTAACAGCAATAGACGGTGTCGAAAACGCAAAGGTATTTTTCAATACCGGGCGAATTGAAATCGAACACAATCCCGAATCCGCTAAAAGCGAAGATTTTGTAAAAAAAGTTCGGGAAATCGGTTATGAATCTAAAGTGTCTGCATACTAAATCAGACAGTTTTACGCATCTTCCGGAATATAAGCCGGCTTCGAATTCAATTTTCGGATCAGAAGCCGGTTTAACTTCCGGGTCTTAAATAACGGAGATATTAAAATGAATAAATTAAATCTGCAACAACGCAAACAGCTTCTGACGATCATCAGCGCGTCACTGATAATAGCGGCTTTTATTGCCGGACAATTTGGCGCTCAGATGTTTGAAAATATATTGATGATCGGCGCGGCCGTCGTGGCGGGATCAGATATTGCCATTCGCGCCTGGAAAAATCTGCTGAACAAATATATCAGTATCGAACTACTGGTAACAATCGCCGCGACGGGAGCTTTATTTATCGGTGAATACTGGGAATCCGCCGCTGTGACTTTCCTGTTTATTTTCGGCGCCTGGCTTGAAGCGCGGACGCTCAGCAAAACCCGGAATGTTTTGAAAGGACTGCTGGATCTGACACCTACTACCGCAATTGTAATTCGGGACGGGAAGCAGATTGAAGTAATGCCGCACGAGGTTCTGCGCGATGAAACAGTACTGATAAAACCGGGGACAAAAATACCCGTTGACGGTGAAGTTATTGACGGACGCTCTTCTGTTGATGAAAGTTCCATAACCGGCGAACCAATGCCTGAAGAAAAATCGACGGGTTCAGCTGTTTTCGCGGGCACGGTGAATCAGGACGGGCTGATAAGAGTAAGGGCAACCGGCATCGGGGCGGATACAACCCTGGCCCGTATTATTCGCAGAGTCGAAGAAGCCCAGGAAGAAAAAGCGCCCACACAGAGATTTATCGAAAAATTCGCAAAATGGTATACCCCATTCATCATCGGACTGAGTGTGATTGTCTTTTTGATAACATGGGATATTGAACTTTCGCTAACGCTTCTTGTTATTGGCTGCCCCGGCGCGCTGGTGATATCAACACCGGTTTCGATTGTGGCGGGAATCGGGCGCGCTGCAAAAAGCGGCATCCTGATAAAAGGAGGAGAACACCTTGAAAATGCAGGCAAAATATCCGCTCTTGCCATGGACAAAACGGGAACTCTGACATACGGAAAACCGCGTCTGACAGATATTGTTGTACTTGAACACGCTCTTATCCCGGCAAGTGAGTTTGTCAGCATCGACGAAGAAACCAGTACCCCCTGGTCAAATGAACAATTAGAACTGCTAAGATGGGCTGCCATTGCAGAAGCGGGTTCAGAGCACCCACTTGCAAGATCAATTATGGATCAAATCAAATATCTTGGAGATATTCCTTATGCACGAGAGTTTAAAAATTATCTCGGCAAGGGTATCACGGCACTTCTGGGGAATCAGTTGATCGGAATAGGAAATATGGAATTAATGAACGAATTGAATGTGTCGGTTCCTGATGAAACGGGTTTATATCTTGATCAGTTAAAATCATCAGGTAAAACAGCGGTTGTG
>JBFXGD010000282.1:0-3371 GCA_050178385.1 Calditrichaceae bacterium | reverse complement strand
CAATAAAAACAATGATGTGGCAGATATTCGCGAAAAAATGACACAATTGATCACATCCGAATCATCAGGCAGAATTGATTATATTGAATTTCGTGACGCAGACAGTCTTGTTGAAGAAAAAATCGCTGAAGGGAGTGTACTCGTGGCAATCGCGGTCTATTTTGGAAAAACGCGTTTAATAGATAATATGATCGTTCACACATCCTGAAGTTAAAAAAATTCGTAAATAGTCAATAACAAATTTCACAAAATCGAGGGGACATCGTGAGTAGATTAGTAGCTGTTATTCTTGCCGCCGGAAAAGGTAAAAGAATGAAATCGGATCTCCCGAAAGTACTGCATAAAATTAATGACCGTCCCATGGTTCACTATGTCATAGATCTGGCAAAAAAAGTCGGTTCGGAAAAAACAATTCTGATCATTGGGCACGGGAAAGAACTGGTGATGGATCAATGTAAAAACATGGATGTTCAATTTGCTGTTCAGCAGGAACAACTTGGTACGGGTCACGCTGTTTTGATGTCGGCAGATGAACTGAACGGTTATGATGGAGATGTTCTTGTTTTATCCGGAGATGTACCCCTTCTGACAGCTGAAACAATCCGTGAGCTTATTAATACCCAGCAGGAAAGCGGCGCGGCGGCAACCATTCTGACCTCCGAACTTGATGATCCGACAGGATACGGACGTATTATCAGAGATAAAAATAACTTTGTCAGTAATATTGTTGAACACAAGGACGCCAATCCCGAAGAATTGAAAATCCGGGAAATTAATGTCGGTATCTATATCTTTAAAGCGGTTGATCTGTTCAGAGCATTAAAACTGGTTCGAAATGATAACAATCAGGGTGAATACTATCTTCCGGATGTCGTTCCCATCTTTCTTTCTGACGGAAAGATGGTCAATGCCGTAAAGACAAAAAATTTTAATGAAACACGCGGTATTAACGATGTTGACCAGTTGAAGGAAGCGGAAACAATTTTAAACAGCGAACGTTAACGATTTATGGTATTGATTTAGATGCCAGTGTTTAATAACTTATGCTCATATTGTAAATGGGGGTAAGAGTGGATAGATTTTTAATCAAAAGCATTTCAACCCTTTTATTGATATTTATTCCGGTCGCCGGATTCGGTCAACTAAAAAAGGATGTTGAAAAACCGGATTTTACAACAATGATCAGCAAACCGTCCACTGATTTTTTGTTTGGATTTCTGGATCCGAATAAAATGCATATGAATCATTCTTTTTCCATGTCATACAGCACAATGGCCGGTGAAGGGATGATGTTAAATTCGTACACTAATATGATTAATTATCAATATTCTGAAAATTTATTATTAACAACCGAATTGGGGCTGCTGACTTCACCTTACAACACGTATCAGGACGAAAGTGATCTCGGAAAACCGAAATTCTTTGGAGGCGCCGAACTCCTGTATAAAATGAGTGATAATTCAAGTTTATCCCTGAAAATTGAATCTAAGCCATATTATATGTACAGCCGGGAACCTTTTTTAGGCAGATATCATTTTGATCAGTTTCAAAAATAGCATAACAGGTAATTGATATTGTAGAACCGAACTTTATGTCAACGGGGCTGAGTTCGGTTATTTTTTTGTCACCAAAAATCAGGAGTCAATCAAAACCTTGAGACATCGCCGACGTTATAACACTCAGACTATCAGAAGAAAAAATCAGACGACTACCACAAGATCTGTTGCAAGGGAAAACTCGGGTAAAACAAAAAAAATTTTTACATACATTGCTGTTTTGCTTATCGGTGCCGCGTCTATCTATGCTATTTCTGAATATCTATTGCCGCTACTTGAGCAGGAACCAAACCGGCCTGTTGTTGAACTGAATACAAGACCGCAACAGCAAAATCCATCTATTCCGGCGAAGAAAGAGCCTGCCGCTCAGAATCAGTACTATTCCCCCATCAAGAAAAAAATTCAGATTGAAGTACTTAACGGATGCGGTGAGCAAGGGATCGCCAAATTACTCTCGGATAAATTAAAAGCTGAAAATTACGATATCGTCAACAGCGGCAATTACCTCGAAAAAGGGAAATTGCAGTGGGATGTCGCAAACACAAAAATTATTGATCAGATTGGAGACTTTGAAAAAGCAGTGGAGCTTGCCGAATTAATGGGGGTCAATACTTCACTTGTTGAATCTGTTAAGAATCCTTCCCCGATTGCTGATATAACGATTGTTATCGGTAAGGATCACCGAAATCTGAACATTATGAAAAAATAATATTGATATTTACGGAGGAAAATTTGTCTGCTACTGAACTGGCGCAGAAAGCTGTTGAACTGGCACTTGAAAAAAAGGGCCATCAGATTGTAAAAATGGATATTTCTAAACTGACAAACATCTCGGATTATTTCGTGGTTATTTCCGGAGATTCAGGCGTACAAATAAAGTCAATCGCCGATCATATAGAAGATGGATTACGCAATGAGGGCGTTCACCTTTACCATAAAGAAGGTTATCAAAGCCTAAGCTGGGTATTACTTGACTATGTTGATGTTGTAATTCACATTTTTAATAACGAATCACGCGCATATTACGGAATCGAGAGGCTTTGGGCTGACGCGAAAATAGAACTTGTCACGGAAACTGTGAAATGACAACTGAAAAGTATATTATAATTGAATTAGAGCGATTCTTAAAAGCTCAAAATATTTCAGATGTTGAAATTATCCTTCAAAGACCCAAGGAACAACAATTTGGTGATTACTCGTCTAATCTGGCGATGCAGCTTGCCCGTCATCTAAAAAAAAGCCCTAAGCAAATCGCTGAAGACATCAAAGCGTTTTTTGATACTAATTCTGAATACATCTCCGGAATCGAAATCGCGGGTCCGGGGTTTCTGAATTTTTTTGCATCCAACACAAATCTGTATCATCAATTACAGAATATACTGGATAAAGGCGCGGACTACGGCCGATCCGATCTCGGAAAGGGACAAAAAGCGCTCGTTGAATTTGTTAGCGCTAATCCAACCGGACCTCTTACTATCGGACACGGCAGGCAAGCTGTTCTCGGTGATACGGTTGCCCGGCTCCTTGATGGCGTCGGATATGAGGTCACAAGAGAATATTATTTTAACAACGCCGGCCGGCAGATGCGCGTACTTGGAAATTCAGTGCGCCTGAGGTATCTGGAACTAATCGGTTTGGATATTGATTTTCCTGAAGACCATTATCAGGGTGAATACATCATTGAAATTGCCCGCGAGATTCAGAACGAATACGGTGATTCGCTTAAAGACAAAGCAGACAGCTCCATTTTTAAGGACCAGGCTGAACAAAGCATTTTTGGCGATATCAAAAAGACAATTAAACGCCTTGGTTTTG
>JBFXGD010000281.1:0-3377 GCA_050178385.1 Calditrichaceae bacterium | reverse complement strand
AAAAATACACCGGTATATATAAATGGATTGCCATTTCGTTGTTTATAGTCGGAGCGGCCTCCGTTGCGAGAACCGGGTACTATGGAGGAGAACTCGTCTATAAACACGCAGCAGGTGTAACAATAATCTTTGGTTTTGATTTCATTCCGGACAATACGGATTCGGGGGGCTCATCTCTAAGTCCCGCTGAATCCGCGAACGATGAACCGAAAAATGACAGGGAAGATGATTAAGTAAAGGCTCGGTATGCGCATTTTGATTGTGGAAGATGAAAAAGGGATCGCCAACTTTATCAGAGATGGGTTGGAAGAGGAAAACTTCGCCGTTGATATTGCGGGCGACGGCGAAACCGGCCTGGAAATGTCATTGATAAACGAATATGACGTTATTTTGCTGGACTGGATGATTCCGGGCATCAGCGGCATCGAAGTATGCCGCGGGATAAGGAAAAATGATAAAAAAACACCCATCATTTTCCTTACGGCAAAGGATACGGTTCAAGATACCATATTCGGACTTAACGCCGGAGCCAACGACTACATCAAAAAGCCATTTGATTTTGAAGAGCTACTGGTACGAATTCGCGTCCAGTTGAGAACAGCCGGAGATGAAAATGTTCTGCTTCAACTCGGTGATATCGAAATGAATCTTGAAACACATCAGGTGCTGCGTGATAATCAGGAGATATCTCTGACACAAAAAGAGTTCGCGTTGCTGGAATTTTTGATCCGTAACAAAAATAAAGTGTGCAGCCGCACCCGTATCATTGAACATGTCTGGGATATTCATTTTGAATCGGATACCTCCGTAATTGATGTTTATATCAATTTTCTTCGTAAAAAACTAAAACTGGATGGCGGTAAGGAACATATTCACACGATCAGGGGAGTTGGTTACATAGCCAGAGATAACTAATGAATCTGAATCTGAAAAACCGGATTGCTTTATACTTCATATCGGCGACAGGCACGCTTATCGTCTTACTTTTCCTAAGTATATACTTTGTTGTTCACAATACAGTATATGATCACCTGGACAGCGATCTCGAGCTTGAAGCCGGTGAAATTTACAGAAGTACAGTTGTGCTTGACGGTGAGTTTATTTTTGCTAATCCATTTGAATGGGAAGAACGGGAACACCAGCAGATAGAAGTCAATCCCACTTTTATTGAAGTAGTTGATTCCTCCGGGCAGCCATTAAAAAAATCAGGGAATCTCTATGAGGGATCTTTGCCGTACCACCCGCTTATCAAAGAGCAGATATTCTTTAATACTTCTCTCAATGGCGATTTAATCCGGATGACACAGATTCCGATCAGTAATCCGCATGGTTTAATTCTTGGGCATCTTTTAATTGGTGTTCCGCTTGAAGATTCACAACTTGTGTTAACCAATCTTAGGACCGTTCTTTTAATAGGGTTTCCGATTGTCCTGTTTGTGTTGTTTTATCTAACCCGGTTTATTGCCGGCAAGATTATCGCGCCGGTTAACAGGGTGATATCTACCGCCGAAATAATTACACGCGACAACCTGGAGCAACGCATTGATCTCCCACATCACAAAGATGAATTGTACACACTGGCTACGACAATAAACGATTTGCTGGGCCGTTTGACCGAAGCATTGGAAAGAGAAAAACAGTTCACGGCAAACGCGTCTCATGAACTTCGTACACCGTTGGCTATTATTAAAGGAACGCTGGAAGTACTGATCAGAAAACCCAGGAAATCAGAGCAGTATATTGAAAAAATCCGCTACTGTATTAAGGAAACAGACCGTATGTCCGGCCTTGTGGATCAGCTACTCATCTTGGCGAGACATGATGCCGGAAAACTAAAGCCGAAATGCATACCGTTGCTTATAGATGATGAGATTCAGTCTGTTATCAAACGCCTGGAAACACAAATACTTGAGAAAAACATAAATATCACTTTCAATAATCACAATTCGGAGAAGATCATAAACACAGATCCATCGCTGTTCGGAATAATTCTTGAAAATCTGCTTTCAAACTCCATTAAATATTCAAATCCAGGAGGTAGAATCGAAATAGATTTCAATAAAAACGAAATATTTATAAAGGATAACGGTCCCGGCATATCCGAAGAGCATCTTTTAAAAATTTTCGATCCTTTCTATCGGGTAGATGAATACAGAAAGTCGAATATCCCGGGAGACGGGTTGGGTTTAGCGATAGTTAAAAAACTGTCTGCAATGCAAAACATAAATATTGATGTAAAAAGCCATGTTGGAGCAGGAACAACTTTTATACTTGGCTTTCCGGGTAATTCACTTAATCAAATTGTATAAATGATACAAATCCGGAAATTTTAAGTAAATTTTTAGATTTCTTTAATATTCCCTTTAGAATCCCCAGCGTATCTTTATCCCGTCAAAACAATCAAACTATAAAAAGAGGAGTTATCAAATGAACAGACAAGTTTTAATTACAGCCATGGTATTGGTTTTTTCTTTTGCGGCATCTTCATTCGCCGGTTCAGGGCAGGGTAATGTTAAGACGCTTCAAAATCTAAAAGATGCTTTTAAAGGCGAGACAACCGCAAGCGCGAAATATGCCGCGTATTCAAAAAAGGCCAGCGAAGAAGGATATGAAAAAATTGCGTTACTGTTCAGCGCTGCTTCAAAATCTGAAAGCATTCATGCCGCGAACCACAATGCGGCCATTGAGCAGCTTGGCGGTAAAATGGACCCGGTGACGCCTGAATTTGATGTGAAATCCACAAAAGAAAATCTTCAGGATGCTATCGCGGGTGAATCTTATGAAGTTGAAACGATGTATCCGGCATTTTTAAAAGCGGCATCTGGCGAAAATGCCAACATCGCGCTGCTTTCCTTTAATTACGCGTATCAAACTGAAAAGAAGCATAAAGTTTTATATGCCAATGCCCTCAAAGAGTTAAACGCGGGTAATGAAAGTACGCTTCCCGCTCAGTATATGGTATGTTCAACATGTGGAAACACATATGAAGGCGATGCCCCTAAAAGATGCGGAATTTCAATGACGCCTAAAGAAAGATTTTATACCATCAAATGATGACACTTAAGTCATCATAAACCGCGGCACAGTATTTCCCCCCGTGCCGCGGATTTCTTCTAAAATAAAATTTTTGATCTTACGAACTTCTTATTATCAATCAGTTTTAATCCGTTCAAGATTCTTAATCTCAATATAGATTAATGTCTGCCCCGCGATGGGCGCTGAGGGCGTTTCATCTGTAAAAGGTATTAGAATCCCGGATTCTGTAAGAAGAAATAAGGGGATTTGATGATCCTGAAGACTATCCCAGGTGGTAAATTCTGCCGTGATGGCCATCTTTTTAAGAGATCCGGGGGTATTTAACAGTTCGGTAAGAACGG
>JBFXGD010000280.1:0-3391 GCA_050178385.1 Calditrichaceae bacterium | reverse complement strand
CACATACCGCAATCAGAGACAAACAGGGAAATTATTTATGTACCAGGGTGTAGATTTTTATTCCGTTAGTGAAATGTTTTCCGAAGAAGAGAAGATGATTCAGCAAACTGTTCGCGGGTTTGTGGAAGAAAAATTTTTACCGTTTGTCTCAAAATATCATCGTGAAGGCTATTTCCCCGCTGAAATCATTCCGGAATTGGGAAAACTGGGTTTGCTGGGTGTTACGATTCCCGAAGAATACGGCGGTCCCGGTCTGAGCTATTTTATCTATGGAATTGCAATGCAGGAACTGGAACGCGGTGATACCGGTTTGCGTTCGTTTGCTTCTGTCCAGGGCAGCCTGGTGATGTATCCGATTTATACTTACGGATCTGAAGAGCAGAAAAAATATTGGCTGCCAAAACTGGCCGCCGGTAAGAAAATAGGTTGTTTCGGGCTTACAGAACCGGATTTCGGATCCGATCCCGGCGGGATGCTCACACGGGCAAAGAAAGTAAAAAACGGCTGGCTGCTGAACGGCTCAAAAATGTGGATTACCAATGGTTCGGTTGCCGATGTGGCTGTGGTTTGGGCCAGGACAGATGAAGGAGTGAATGGTTTCCTTGTGGAAAAAGACAGACCGGGTTTTAGCTCACGCCCTATTCCCGGAAAATTTTCACTTCGCGCCTCCGATACGGGGGAACTCAATTTTCAGGATTGTCTGATTCCGGATGAGAACCGTCTTCCCGCGGCGAAAGGTTTAAAAGCGCCGCTCTCTTGTCTGAACGAAGCGCGCTACGGTATTGCCTGGGGGGCTTTGGGCGCGGCTATGGCCTGTTATGATGAAGCTCTCAGGTATGCAGGAGACCGTATCCAATTCGATAAACCCGTCTCCGGATTTCAGCTGACACAGCATAAGCTGGTGGAAATGGTCACTGAGATCACCAAGGGACAGCTGCTTGCCTATCAGCTCGGACGATTGAAAGACAGCGGTAAGGCAAAATATTATCATGTGTCACTAGCTAAACGAAACAATGTGCAAAAAGCTCTTGAAATCGCAAGAAGCGCGCGGACTATTCTCGCCGCTAACGGTATTTCTGATGAATATCAGACCATACGCCATATGCTGAATCTTGAATCGGTACTGACCTATGAGGGTACCCATGAAATACACACGCTAATTGTAGGGGAACAGTTAACCGGCCAGAGCGCCTTCCGCTAATCAAACTTTTTAAATTCTCCAAATCCAAAAAAAAAATATTGTTGAAATATAAAGCATCACTTTCAAAGTTTGAATATTGCGATAGCTCATCTGCTGACTATTAAAATATCAAAATTAACACCTGATATTGGTATATAGAGATAAAAATATTCTCTGTGGTTATTATTGATTTCATATAAAACAGAATATTGATTCAAATCATGATTACGGAATCCTGCCAGAATCTTTGCATCTAACCGCGAGTCTTTTTGGGAAATGAAAGGAGGTATTAGATTATGACCTAAAAGTATTGATTAATTACGACAGTAAAGTCAACACTCATTGGGGGGACCATATGAAGAATTTATTTATTACATGCATATTATTCATCTTTTCAGTTTCCGCACTCTTTTCCGAAGATTTAAAAATTAAAAATGTTGATTCGTCGAATGAAGCTCCGGCTTTTGCAGGGTTTGTTGATAATGAAATTGTCATTAAGCTCGACAGGTCATTCGCAGAAAAAGTAACCCGGGCAGTTGATGCACTTGAGACTGGATCGTTTGGTATTGCTGCATTTGACGAACTCGGCAGCCGTCTCGGAGTCGATAAGATATGGCAGAAATTTCCGCGCCTGAAAGTGCGGGAATTGAACGGACGTACAATCGATCCTTCGTCCTGGTTCAGCATAAAATTCAAAACAAATACAGATGTTGAACTGGCGGTAAGAGCTTATAAATTGCTGGCAGGCGTGGTTGACGCGCAGCCTATCGGAATTCATAAAGTCTATGCAATGACACCAAATGATCCGAATTATGCTGATCAGTGGCATTTAAATCAGTCAAATGACGCGGATATTGACGCGCCTGAAGCATGGGATGTTCAGACGGGTAACAGTGATATTATTGTCGCGATTTTGGATACGGGTGTCCGTTATTATCATAAAGATTTAGGTGGGGCCAACGCGTCCTCTTCAAATCCGGGCGCGTCTCAGGGAAATATGTGGATTAACACAGCTGAGAAAAACGGATCATCGGGGGTGGATGATGACAACAACGGGTTTACGGATGACTGGATCGGATGGGACTTTGTTGACGGTGTCACCGGGTGGACCGGTGAAGATGTGAGTACGCCTGACAATGATCCAAGGGATTTTAACGGACATGGCACCCATTGCGCTGGAATCGTGGGCGCGATTAATAATAATAACTACGCGGTCTCTTCACCGGCGGGAGGATGGGCAAACGGCAGTCAGCAGGTACAAGGCAATGGTGTTAAAATTATGCCATTACGGATCGGATATTCAGGACGTTATCTGTTCTTCTTGGAAGTCGGTTATGTACGCATGGATTTTGCGGCTTCCGCTTTTTACTATGCGGCGGATAACGGGGCTAAAATCGCGTCATGCAGCTGGGGTTCATCAAATACAGGCGGACTGGGAGATGCTATCGATTATTTTGTCTCCGGTGGCGGGCTGGTTTTTAAAGCGGCTGGTAATGATGATGATCAAACTTCAGATTATATGCTTGACCGTGCGGATGTAATCGGTGTGGCATCAACCGATGAAAACGACGTAAAATCCGATTTTTCAACATACGGGACTTTTGTGGATATTTCGGCGCCGGGGAGCAATATTTACAGCACATATCACGATCATACCGACGCTGGCAATGATTATGTGGCATCACTCAGCGGCACATCGATGGCGACACCTTTGACGGCTTCAGTGGCGTCATTAATCTGGTCACAGAATCCAACATGGAGCAGTGATCAGGTAAGACAACAATTGTATGATACTGCCGATGATATCTACGGTTTATCCGGAAATGCAAGCTACGCGGGAAAATTGGGAGCGGGAAGAATTAACGCCTATAAGGCAGTCAGTACGGGCTCGGGACCCGCGGCGCCGGTGGCGGGATTCAGCGGAACACCGATAACCGGGTGCGGACCTCTGGCCGTTCAGTTTACAGATGAGTCAACCGGGAATGTCACCGACTGGTCGTGGGACTTTGGTGACGGCGGCAGCTCCGGTTTACAAAATCCGGATCATCAGTACGCGGATCCCGGGAAATATACTGTTGCTCTTACGGTTACCGGCGATGGCGGGACAGATTCTGAAACTAAAACCGATTATATAACGGTGTATGCTCCCATCACGGCGGATTTCAGCGGAACACCGGTATCGGGGGATGCCCCTCTGACTATTGACTTTAC
>JBFXGD010000279.1:0-3394 GCA_050178385.1 Calditrichaceae bacterium | reverse complement strand
ATTCCCTTGAGATGTCTAAGATAGACTTATTCTCATAACCTTTTTCCCGTTCCTTGATAAAATAACAATTTTCAGCAAAACGGCAGGCATCAAAGAACAGGGGTATTTCGTGTTTCTTTGCTACCGCGCTTACCGACCTGATATTTTCCATCGAAACAGGCTGTCCGCCGCCGCTGTTGTTTGTTATTGTAATCATAATCAATGGGATGCGCTCTTTCCCGTAGCTTTCTATTGCATTTTCTAATTTCTTTATATCAATATTGCCTTTAAACGGATATTCTGATTCTGGATCCAGCCCTTCATCAATTACACAGTCCAGAGCTTTTGCTTTATTGTGCTCCACATTCGCCCGTGTTGTATCAAAATGGATATTATTCGGGACTACATCCCCTTCCTTAAGAATGGTTGAAAACAGTAGATTTTCAGCCACACGGCCCTGATGCGTGGGTATCACATGCTTAAATCCGAAAATATGCCGAACTGTTTCCTCAAAATGATAATAATTTTTACTCCCGGCGTACGATTCATCCCCCATCATTAATCCAGCCCATTGATTATCACTCATTGCCGATGTGCCTGAATCCGTAAGCAGGTCTATAAAAATCGATTCCGCGGGGATTAGGAACAAATTATATCCGGCTTCTTTGATTAGCCTTTCACGCTCCTCTTTTGTGGTAGTTTTTATTGGTTCAACTACTTTTATTCTGAACGGTTCTGCTGGGAATTTCATATCAGTCTCCTTAATTTCTGCCCTAGCCTGAACTGCGTCATATCAATAAACGCTCTCATACGATGGCAGTTTCGGTTTTTGGATCAAAAAAGCGTATTTTTGTCAGATCGAAATAGATATCTATTCTGCTTCCCGGTGCCATCGCAACGGATGAAATGCTTCTCATCGTCAGATTTGAATCACCGGCTTTCATATAAACATAAGTTTCATTTCCCATTGATTCTATAACTTCTACTTCTGCATTTACAACAGATGATTGTTTTTTTTCAGAATGTCCATTAAGAATGTGCTCAGGCCGTATTCCCATAATAATATTACCACCGTTATAATCTGAAAGCAGACGCGAAAAATCCTTACCAAGCTTCACTTGAAATCCGTTTGATGAAAAATAGACCTGATCACTTATTTCAAGTTTTCCTTTAAAAAAATTCATCGCCGGACTTCCAATAAAACCCGCAACAAATATATTTACCGGATTACTATAAATATTTAATGGCGTATCTACCTGCTGGATAACCCCGTCCTTCATTACAACGATACGGTCGCCCATAGTCATTGCTTCAACCTGGTCGTGCGTGACATATATCATAGTCGCCTCAAGACGCCGGTGCAATTTTTTTATTTCTATGCGCATCTGAACCCGCAATTTTGCATCAAGATTGCTCAAAGGTTCATCAAATAAAAACACTTCCGGTTTTCTGACAATTGCCCTGCCTACGGCTACCCGCTGTCTTTGGCCGCCTGATAATGCCTTCGGTTTCCTATCAAGATATTCCTTTATCCCGAGTAACTCCGCTGCTTCAGAAACTCTTTTTTTTATCTGCTCTTCAGAAAATTTTCTTAATTTCAAACCAAAAGCCATATTATCAAAAACCGTCATATGAGGATATAGCGCGTAATTTTGAAAAACCATGGCAATGTTGCGATCTTTGGGAGGGATATCATTTACAATTTTATCACTAATTAAAATTTCACCGTCGCTGATTTCCTCAAGACCGGCAATCATTCTTAAAAGCGTAGATTTTCCGCAGCCGGAAGGTCCGACGAGAACAACAAATTCCTTGTCATCGATCTGCAGATTCGCATTGCTGACAGCCGTTACTTTTTTATCATATACTTTGCTGATATTGTTTAATTGAACAGACGCCATGTTTTATCCTTTGGTCTTTATTAATATCGGTAAATCATCTCCAGGACAACCGGGAAAAGCGCCAAAACGCTTATTCCGATGGTACTGATAAAAGCGACACGGTTTAACTGCAGAATATAGTTCATATTTAACTGTAAATTGATAACCGTTTTTTTTATTGATAATAATAATAAGCTGAACAACTGACTGCTGACACCCGCCAAAAAAATGGATATCCACAATAATCCCGTGAAACCGCTTCTGAAACCGAACAATTCGATAAATGACCGCGCGGGACCGACCATTGACGCGGTATATATCAACATTAGGTAGATGCTCAAAAGAAGTGATAATACCAGAAAAACACCATAAATTCTAAAATTCAACAATGTTCTCCGTTTTTGAAAGCGGTGATATAATAAACTGTAAAGAAATACTAATCCAAACAGTACCGCCGCAATTTCAATTTTATACGGCCAAAATTGCAAAGCGTTATAATCATGAATTTGCTGAGCGGTTTCGTTGAGCAAAACATAATAATCAGTGCTTACAATGAAAAATATTGAATACGCAATATCGAAAATCAGAAAATATTTCAGGATATTTATTGATTTTTTAAGGAATGATATTTTATGGTCCACTTTTATTCTAAAATAATATAAGACCACAAATGCCAGGAAAATTGTCACAAAAAGAAGGATTATGCTTCCGGTATATAATGCGATGGTCATCATGTTCAGGTCAGGTTTAAAATCGCCGGTCGATATTTCCATTGGAAAAATGACAACAGTAATAATCTTTGCTATGATTAAGATAGTCAGGATAAAAAGCAACAACTTTAGAAACAAAACATGACGATTGTCTTCCTTCGCCGATGAATTTGAATTTCTAATTGCCTGACTGTATAGATGAGTTTTGTTCAGAATATGATAAAGAAAGCTTACCATAAAAATGGATAATAAGGCACTTATCAGTGATCCAAATATCCCGAGTTCAAAAAACAAAGCAAGCATTCCTAAATGTGGTTTTTTTGTTTAAATTTTTTTTCCAGCACATCCCGCAGTATTTTACAGGCCGTATTAATATCCGATTTTTGGACTATTAATGGTGGCACAAATCTCAGGGTATTACCTCCGGCCACATTGAAAATTAGTCCCTGCTTAATGGACTCCTTCATTATTTCTTCCGCGGGACCGTTTACTTCCATCCCAACCATCAGCCCTCTACCGCGAACATCCTTTATAAACTCCCCGAACTCAGACTTCAGACTGTTCAGGCAGTCCATAAAATATGCGCCATTTTCACGAACATCATGCAGAAAAGATTCTTTTGAAATAGTGTTTACGGCTGCTAACCCCGCAGCGCAGGCCAGTGGATTTCCACCATAAGTCGTACCGTGCTCACCTTTGTCGAAGATATTTTCCAGATTTTGATTAACTAAAAAGGCACCAAAAGGTAAACCACCGCCAAGTCCTTTGGCCGTGGCGATAGCGTCCGGTATAAAATCGAAATATTCATGATAATAAAATTTACCG
>JBFXGD010000278.1:0-3418 GCA_050178385.1 Calditrichaceae bacterium | reverse complement strand
TCCGGCGCCTTCCATGCCCAGCCAAAATCACCCGCGATGACCTGAGAATATGAAACACTGTCAACAGCTCTGTTAAGATGGAAATATTCGATTTTTAGTATTGAATTATCAGGAGCTTCATTTATTTCAAGGTTAAAATTCACCGTATCACCCGGTGAATATATGGCCCGGTCCGTGTGGATTTCACCTAAATTATCCGCCCGGGATTGCAGGGTGAAGATGAATATAATACAAATCGTTATACACCATATATTTTTCAACCGAAAAAGCATTTAATTCTCCTGTCGTTCAATCACCAGCATTGACCAGTACCTGAGTCCCGGCAGTTGCAGGGATATCTTATCTCCGTCTTGTTTGAACGGTATTGTAAAAGGGGAACCGGAATTAAAATCAGGAGAGGCATACCAAATCTGTCGTATGGGCGATGTATTATTAAATGAAATTGTAAATTGATTAATCAGATCCGGTTCTGTCTGTATGCCTTTGTCATCACGCCAGTTCATGGTTGTTGCGGATGAAAAATTTACCAGCTGCACGACGCTCCTCTTATTATCCGTTTTAGCGGAATACCATATTTTACCCTTCTCCGGTATCTTACTCAATTCAATCTTTTTGTCCGATTCAATAGTCATATCAGTGTCTTTTAAATGGCCTCGCAATAAATTTTGATACGCCACCATAAAATCATAATAATCGATGATACTTTTTTGTAAGGCGTCATTCATTTTTAGGTTGTTGTTCGGAAAATAAGGATGAACCAGCAGATGTTCTCCCAGTTCAAGATGATCTCCACCGGCGGCAAAGATAAGGGCATCAGCCAATAAAACGGAAGCGTTGTTTGCCTGACCGGGTTTTTCCGCAAGGCCTTGATTTACATAAGCCGCGAGAACGGTTTGTAATTGATATTTTCCCAGGGAATCGTTTTCTGAAATGATCCTTAATAAATCCACGTAAGTACTGTCAGGGTCCCAGACTTCAGAATACAGAAATTCAACCGGGCCGCGGGCGATCTCTTCCTGTCCATACTGCAACACGGCATTCATCACAAGAGGCCGTTTAAGATACTGACCGGCAGAGATTAAAAAGCCGCCGAATGCCGTATCGGGTTTGATCTCCCTGCCATCTGCCGTCCACAAATTACCCCAGTCACCGAGCTGATCCACATGCCAGCCGTCAAAAGGCAGCGCGTCAAAAACCTTTTTGGTCTGATAAAAAATATAATTCTGCCATTCCTTATTACCCGGATTCATCCAATAGATATCGCTTGACCAGTTTGTATCAAAATCAATTTTAACCGGTTCCTTTAAGGTTTGGTCGCGATACAGCCTCCAGCTTGCCGGCGCTCCGTCCCGCGGTCCGTCTTCCCAGCTTCCGTACAAAAGATTATACGCCATGGTTTTCATACCGTACTTAGCGGAAGCTTCTAAATACTTTTCAATCGTCTCGCGATGGATAGTTCGTTTGGCTATATCAGGCCAGGTCTCAGTCACCCTCCCATCATTCATGCTCAGGGGCATATGATGTTTAAAATGCCAGTCATAAAACTGAATCCCGTTTATATGATGACGATTCAAGCGGCTAATAACCGAATCGATCGCGCCTTGACTCAGTTCAGGGTATCGTGAAAGAAAACCATAACGCGGGAAGTGACGCCAGTCAGACGATACATCAACCGCAATGTTGGTCTGATCTAATACGCGGTTCTTGTTCATCAGGAATACTTCAGCCAAATACCCCCTGTAATCATTATCCGGGGGATTCCATTGCCAATCAATGCCCAGGCTGTCCGGTGTCTTTATTTCTTGAGAGTCCAGAACGGTATTCAGATATCTATAACGGATTAAAAGTTCAGAATCCTGGTGTGGTACATCATGGAAGGACAGAAAAAAGCTGATCTTTTCTCCGGTTTTATAGCTTGCTTTATCAGTATGGACTTCCGCAAACCAGCGTCCGGATTCTCGGGCCGTAGGAATCGGTTCGTCAGAAGTATTTGAACCGCATGATAAAATTATAAAAACACAAAACAGACTCATTATATTCTTTATCAACACGTTCTCATTTCCTTTAGATATCTCCTTCCATATTTGCAGACAACAAATCAGCTAAAACATTTGTCGGGATTCATTCAAACACATAAAATGTTTATTACCAAAATGCCGTGTACAGCACAACCAAAACAATCAATACAACATACGCGCTTATGTTGAATATCTGTGAAGTTTGAAACATCTTCGGTTCCAATTGAATCGCGTTGGGATCATCGGCGTTTTCAGATGTCGTTAAACTCACACCCGCTATAATCACCATTGTGATCAGCATCGTATAAAACATCTGATCCATCCAGGGTAAATCGACAACCTGACTCTTAAGCACGAACGCGATAACTATGGATGATAAAACCCCTGCGATCGCGCCTTTGTTGCTGGCCTTCTTCCAAAACAATCCCATGAGAAATACGGCCAGAATCCCCGGACTGACTAAGCCGGTATATTCCTGGATATACTGAAACATCTGCGGTATATTGCCCATCACGGGCGCCATAAAAACGGCAATCAGCAAAGCGACGAACGCGGTGATCCGCCCTGCGCTGACAAGCTGTTTTTCCGATGCGTTTTTGTTTATATAGGGCTTAAAAATATCCATTGTAAATATGGTTGATGTGGAATTGAGCATTGACGCGACCGAAGATACGATAGCTGCTGTCAACGCGGCCAGTACCAGTCCCTTCAGTCCCGTCGGAATGAAAACACTGATTAACCAGGGATAAGCTTTATCGTAATTGATCCCGCCATTCCCGTTACTAAAGGCTTCCCTGACGCCTTCTATGACGGCTGTTCCTTCCGGCTGCGCGTATAATACATACGCAACGATTCCGGGGATGACGACGATCAGCGGAATGATTAATTTCAGGAATGCCGCGAACGCGATACCGTTCTGGGCTTCCTTAAGTGATTTAGCCGCCAGTGTCCGCTGAATAATATACTGGTTAAAACCCCAGTAATAGAGATTCGCCACCCACATACCGCCGATCAGTACTGCTATCCCCGGCAGGTTAAAAAACTCAGGATTATCCCTGCTGAGTATCATATGGAATTTATCTCCGGCCTGATCGTAAATATGGGCTAATCCGGCAAACACCCCGCCATCAGGGGTGACATGATCCAGCGCGATCACCGTTGTAATTAATCCGCCGATCACCAGAAGCGCGACCTGCACGACGTCAGTCCATGCAACAGCGGAGAGACCGCCGTACAAAGAATAAGCGGCGGCAATAAAAGCAAGGAAGATGATGGCATAGATGATATAACTGCCGTCACCGTTTCCGATAATGGTATCCAGAGCTTTTCCGCCCAAAAACAGCACCGAAGTGAGGATGACGAATATAAAGAGCGCCACCCAGAAAATAGCCAGAATCGTT
>JBFXGD010000277.1:0-3471 GCA_050178385.1 Calditrichaceae bacterium | reverse complement strand
ATTAAATTTTATAATATTATCGCCGAATATTCCATAAAGCGTCATTTTAAATCATTATGAAATTGCAGATTTCCGGTCAATTGATATTTGGAACTGAGAACTTATGTTATTAAGACGGTCTCCCAAATTATTGCGTCAAGTACTTTTGTTGGGTGATATTGTTGTAACACTCCTATCCTTTCTGGCGGCGTATTACATCCGTGAATTGCTACTGCCGGTGTTCCCGCGCGCGGCTTCGGTCGAGTTTGAAAATCTGAGCCTCTATATCATTATGATCTGTTTTACCTGGTGGATTCTTCTCTATTTCCAGGATGTGTATATTTCCCAGCGTTTTACTTCTCTCGGCAGTGAGATTTTTACCGTTATAAAAACGATTTTTTGGGGAACGCTGCTTCTGTTGCTGCTGGGCTATCTGTCACGCGATTATACGTTTCCCCGCACACTGATGGTTATTTTCCTTTTTACTAATTTTATATTTCTTGCCTTTGAAAAAATGTTTGTATTTAGGTTGTTCCGGTATCTGCGGAGGAATGGTTTTAACCGCAAAAAAGTGCTGATTGTCGGCGACGGTAAAATCGCGGTTGATTTTATGCACAATCTGGAAAATCATCCCGACTGGGGACTCGATGTGCTGGGATATCTGTCTGCGGATTACAGCAAGATCGGGATAAAGGTGAACGGTTCATCCGTGATCGGAACGTATGACCAGATGCTGGATATTCTTCATTCCAATTTTATTGAAGAGGTGATCATCGCGCTGCCGGTTGAAGATTTTGTCCATATGCGCGAGATATTTGAGATATGCGAGCGGGAAGGTATCCGTACCCGGTTAATTTCACGATTCCTGAACAATGTGGCGCTGCATCTTTCGGTTGATGTGGTCAACGGTTTGCCCATTCTGACCTATTCACCTTATAAGACCAAGGAACTGCAGCTTCTCGGCAAACGACTGCTGGATTTCAGTATTGCCTTTCTGCTTATGATTCCGCTTGGATTTGTCGTGTTTCCTCTGATCGCCTTACTGATAAAACTGGATTCACCGGGTCCTGTTTTTTATGGCTGGCGGGTTGTCGGTCTGGATAAAAAGAAGTTTAATTCCTATAAGTTCCGCACCATGTATGTGGACGCGGATAAACGAAAAGCGGAACTGATGAAGGAAAATGAAATGAGCGGCCCGGTCTTTAAAATAAAAGACGATCCGCGGATCACCAGTGTCGGTAAATGGCTGCGGAAATTCAGCCTGGATGAACTGCCACAGATTTTCTCCGTTCTGAAAGGGGATATGAGCCTGGTGGGACCCCGACCGCCTCTGCAGTCCGAAGTAGAGCAGTTTGAAAGCTGGCACCGCCGTAAACTGAGTGTCCGTCCGGGCATGACCTGTCTCTGGCAGGTAAACGGACGCAATGAAATAAATGACTTCGATGACTGGGTCAAACTTGACCTCGAATATATTGATAACTGGTCGCTCTGGCTGGATATGAAAATCCTCTTCAAAACCATTCCCGTGGTATTGTTCGGGAAGGGGCATTAGAAGTGGGAAGTAAGAAGTTTAAGAAAAAAGATAAAAGAAAAAAGAAAAAAGATAAGAATAAGTAAGAAGTGAGAAGTAGGAAGTAGGAATTTAAGAGCGCTAAGAGTTAAGAGTTAAGAGTAGGGGCGCCCGCACCTGACGATAAATACAGCATGTCATCCAGCCCGCCAGAGGCGGGTTTTAGAAATAAGGATCTTTGTCTGTCTTGGAAGGATTTAGAAAATAGAATTCTTTGGGGCGAATTTTCTGTTCGAGTAAAAGCACTGACCCTCCCCTCAATCCCCTCCCTTATGCATAAGGGAGGGGAAGGGCATGATTTATCAGGGCCGGGGTGGGTTAGAAGAAGAGTAAGAAATTGTCTGAACTATGATTTATATGATGCTCTGAATGCTCTGATTTCCTTCTTCTTAATCAATCCAATCATTTAATCATCTTCACCCGCCAGAGGCGGGCAGGTCACAGTTCAGACAAAAAGTATTTCGACTGTTCCCCTCACCTGAATTTCAACCGATTTTTTTTGAAGACCGCTTGGAATGACAATCCGGTTCTTCGTTCTTAACTCTTAACTCTTTTCTCTTAACGCTCTATAGTTCATCCAATCCATTTTTCCCTTTGTACACACATCTTTGGGAGTATATCCATGAAAATTCTCATCACCGGCGGAGCCGGTTTTATAGGTTCACATACGGCCGACGCGCTGCTCGCAAAAGGGCATGAAATAAAAATTCTCGATAATCTGCAGCAACCGGTTCATCTTAAAGGTAAGCCGGATTATATTCCACCCAAAGCAGAGTTTATTTACGGCGATGTCCGCGATAAAAAGACGCTGGAATATGCCCTGACCGGCGTCGACGCCGTGATACATTTGGCCGCTTATCAGGATTATCTGCCGGATTTCAGCACCTATTTTCATGTGAACAGCTACAGCACGGCGTTGTTGTACGAGATCATTGTGGAAAAAAAACTGCCTGTTCATAAAGTAATCGTGGCGGCGTCTCAGGCGGTGCTGGGGGAAGGACTTTACCGCTGTGAGGAACACGGTGAAATGATCCCGGATATCCGTCTGGAGAAGCAGCTCTCCGTGGGGGATTGGGAACATCATTGTCCGGATTGCGGCAAAGTGATGCGCTATCAGCCGACACCCGAGCACCGGATTAATCCGCAAAATCAGTACGCCATGTCAAAATATTCCGAGGAAATGATCGCGGTAAATCTCGGTAAGCGATATGATATTCCGTCTGCAGCCATGCGTTATTCCATTGTCCAGGGACCGAGGCAGTCCTTTTACAATGCCTATTCGGGGGCCATGCGGATTTTCGCCCTGTCGCTTTATTTTAAAAAAGCTCCGATGATATATGAGGACGGCGGACAAATTCGTGATTATGTAAATATTCATGATGTGGTGGCGGCGAACCTGAAAGTTCTGGAAGACCCGCGCGCCGATTATCAGGTGTTTAACGTGGGCGGCGGGAAACCATATACGGTTAACGATTTCTACCGGATTATGCAGGAGGAGACCGGGGTGAAACTGGAACCAAAACGCGGAAATTATTACCGATACGGGGATACCCGTCACATTTTCTCAGACATTTCAAAGTTAAAATCATTGGGCTGGGAGCCGAAGCACAGCATTGAAGAAAGTATTCAGGAATATTGGGCGTATTTAAATAAACAAACCGATATTGAAGATATTCTGGATTTTGCCGAAAACAAAATGAAAGCGCTGAACGTGATCAGGGAGGTAGGAAGAAAGAAAAGTAAGAAGTAGGAAGTAGGAAGTAAGAAGTTTAAGAAAAAAGATAAAAGAAAAAAGAAAAAAGAGAAGAAAAGTAAGAAGTGAGAAGTAGGAAGTAGGAATTTAAAAGCGTTAAGAGTAGGGGAGCCCGCACCCGACAATCAACAAAGCATGTCATCCAGGTGGGATCTTCTGCTTGCTTGGG
>JBFXGD010000276.1:0-3498 GCA_050178385.1 Calditrichaceae bacterium | reverse complement strand
CATCACTGTCCAGCATTTTGATAAACTTTGTCCCCAACGAAGCAAATTCCAGGGCTGAATCCTGCGCGAGATTTCTGAACTGCTCCGGAAAGGCGCATATTACCCGGTGGCCTTTCTCTTTTAAAATTTCGCCGATTGCCATGAATGGCTCCATATCCCCGCGTGTTCCCACTGAGATTAAAATGATCTTCATCTATCCCCGCCTCCGCGTATTTTATTGGATACAATGTCAATATAGGAATTTTGAGCTTATTTAGATATATTCGAGGCAAAAAGCGCTCCTGAACTCTTATTCTTTTTTCTTTTATCTTTTTTCTTTTTTCTTAAAATTCCTACTTCCTACTTCTCACTTCTTACTTTTGTTGTCTGAACTCTGATTCGTTTGATTAGATGATTGCTCTGATTTCCCATTTTTTAATCATGCTCATCATTTAATCATTTTAATCTGAGTTCAGACCGTTCTTCATCTTTTATCTTTTTTCTTTTATCTTTTTTCTTGTCCTTCCTACTTCCTACTTCTCACTTCTTACTTTCTTTGTCTGAACTATGATTCGCATGATTAAATGAAAGCTCTGATTTTAATATATTGAATCAGTTGGAAATGGATTCCAAACTCTTAACTTTTACACTCTTAACGCTCTTTAATTCTTACATCCTACTCCAGACCGTTCTTCATCTTTTTTCTTTTTTCTTTTATCTTTTTTCTTAAAATTCCTACTTCCTACTTCCTACTTCCTACTTCTTACTTCTTACTTCCTACTTCTTACTTTCTTTTCCCCGGATTTTAAATTTTTGTATATTCCAATATTCTAAAAATGAAGGGATTTTTGAAATGCGAATATTATTGGTCATTTTGTTTAGCTTCAGCTTCGCCGCCGGTCAGATGGCGGGGTTCACAAATCAGGAAAAAATACAGGGGTACAAATCCACTCCTGACAGCGCGTATTTTATTTTCGATGAACAAATCTATGATGCGCGGCCTAACCGGGTAGTGATCGAAGGTTCATTCCGGGACTGGAATCATGATATGGATGATTCCCGCTGGCACTTAAAACGAATTTCACCAAACGGTTTATGGATTTTGGCGGTCGCCAATTCCGATTTCTTAACGATGCCTGCAGGAAGCGTTTTCAAGTTCCGGATCAACTCGGGCGAATGGATGTCTCCCCCCGCCGGAGCGCCAAACGAAAAAAGCGGCAATCTTGTTTTCGCGCATCTGGTCAGTCCGCTCAGAATGGAAGCGGAGATCGCCGGTCCTGATGATATCCGGTTGATCCTCAAATCGGGGAAAGTCGATTTTAAATACGCGCCCGGTCTGTACAAACTGACCGACTTTTCCGGTAGAGAAATCCCCGTAAAAAAGATTTTTTATGTGGAACCCGGCGTCATCCGGATCATCCCCGCGGAAAAGCTCAATATCCGTCGTTTATATTATCTGACAACACCATACCGACATGACAAACTGACCGTTGCCTACGACGGCTGGTTCCGGCAGCTTTACTCCGACAAGGAACTGGGCGCGAATTATGATCTGCGGGAAAATGCCACCTGGATCCGGCTTTTCGCTCCCAGAGCCGATCTTATCAAATGTTATCTCTACCGGAAGCCATTTGGAGAAGCCGATTCGGTTATCAGCATGACCAGAGATCAGAATGGCGTCTGGGAAACACGTTTGCCCGGAAACCGGGAAGGGTGGTACTACGACTTCACGGCCCACGGCCCTGACGAACCCGGTAACCGGTTTTATGAGTCTAATCCTGTCCATTTTACCGATCCCTGGGGACGCGTGAGTGTGGATACCTTTGGTCCGACCAGGATCTTCCCCAAAATGACGCCCGCTCCCCCATTAAAAAATGGCATACCGGCAATGGAAGATGTGATCGCTTATGAGGTTCATGTTCAGGATTTTACCCGGTTTTTACCGGTGGATGAAAAACTGCAAGGTACATTCGACGGATTTATCCTGCCGGGTCTTCGCAACAGCAAAGGAGAAAAAATCGGGTTTGATCATATCGTGGATCTCGGAGTAAACGTGGTGCATCTGGTGCCGGTTCAGGAGTATCTGCACTATCCGGATGAGGAATGGTCAGAAGCGTTTCAGAATGACCCCTATATGATCGAACAGGGAATCAACAAGGAAAATTATCAGTGGGGATACCGCACATCGCACGCCTTTGCCATCGAAAGCAGATACCGGAAAAAAGGTACCGACTGGGGCGCGCAGAATGAACAATTCCTGAATCTGGTGGCCGCTTTTCATAAAAAGGACATCGCGGTGATTGTTGATCTGGTTTTTAATCATACTGCTGAAAAAATGGACGGCAGACAGTATTATTTCAATTTTTCTGCTATAGACATCCCTTATTTCTATCGTACCAATGAACAGCTCGATTATCTCGGTGAATACGGCACGGAAACAAAATCCGAGGAAAGACCCATGATGCAGCGCTGGATTATTGAGCAATGCACCAATCTGATCGATCAGTATGGAGTAGATGGTTTCCGCATCGATCTGGCCGGACAAACCGATGAACAGACCCTAAAAGCGCTGCGTGAAGCGGTCGGTGATGATAAAATCATTTACGGAGAACCGTGGATCGCTTCCGCTGATCCCGATTATGAGAATAATCCGGACTGGGACTGGTACAAGGAAGATTCGCCAATCACATTTTTTCAGGATGACAGCCGTAACGCCTTCAAAGGCGCGCCATCGAATCCGACGGATAAATTACGTGACCGAGGTTATGCCGGAGGCAGCGGTGACCGGGAGAATGTAAAGAAGGCCCTTTCCGCCGGTTTTCCCGAGGATAAGACAGCGGTCTCCGGAATCAATTATCTGGATATTCATGATAACTGGGCGCTGGCCGATCGTTTCGCCACAACGGACTGGGACGGCAGGAGAGGTGTCGATGAGAATCCCTTTAAAATAGCCGCGACGCTGTTGTTCACTTCCGCGGGGCCCATAGTGATGCACGGCGGAACCGAGATGATGCGAAGTAAGGGATTGGCGCCATTGGAGGAAACTGTCAAATATACAGCGGGCGGACCGCTATACTTTCACGGGAAGCGTGACAGCTATAATCTGGCCAATGCCAACGCGTTTATCTGGGAAAATAAGGGCAAAAATAATGGCAGCGAATCGGATGTTCACTGTAATTACGCAAGCATGTTTGAATTCTGGAAAGGTCTGATCGCTTTTCGGAAAAGTCCCGCCGGGAAGATCTTCAGAATCAAAGAAAAACCCAAAGAGGGCTACTACCGCTGGATAGAGCCTGAGAACAAAAAAATGCTGGGTTATTTTGTAAATAATTCCGTACTCGTTCTTCTCAATACCGATACGATTTCCGGGCGGTTTTCAGGGGTTGAATTTCCGCAGGGAAAATGGCGGTTAATCGGGAATAATGAGGGAATCAGCCATGTTCAGGGTATATCCGGTCAAAATGATTCCGTCTTAACAGGGGACCGTTCGCGTGATCTGGAAGTGGAACCGCAAAGTCT
>JBFXGD010000275.1:0-3510 GCA_050178385.1 Calditrichaceae bacterium | reverse complement strand
TCGGCAGTACGATGGTCTGTGCCGCTTCGGCGCGGATGAGTTTCTGATCACTCTTCCCGGTACGACGATGTCTTCAGCGATTGATGCTGCTAAAAAAATTCAAAATGTTGTGAAAGAGACGGAGTTCACTCAAAATAAATTGAAGGTCAGGTTTTTTACCGGTGTGGCAAATTTTCCTGAAAATTGTTCGGGTATATCAGGTCTTTTGACTGCAGCCAAAAATGCCTTGCTTGAAGCAAAAAGGGAAAACAGAACAGATGTCGTTATCCGTCTGACTGAAAAATTCGATTGAACAAGGAATTAAATATGCTCAAAAAATTTGATAATCTCCTGGAAGTACTGAAAAACGAAAAGAATAAAAAAGTCGCTGTGGCCATGGCGCAGGACGCGGATGTGCTCATTGCGCTTGAGAAAGCGAGAACGGCAGGATTAGCAGATGCAATTCTTGTCGGATCGGCAAAGGAACTTGGGAATATTGCCGGGCGAATCAATCTGGATCTCGGCGCTTATGAGATAATCGATATACAAGATGAATTGGAGTGTGTAAAGGAAGCTGTAAAATTAGTAAAATCCGGTGAGGCACAGGTATTGATGAAGGGCCTGTGCAGCACTTCAAACTTTTTAAAAGGTATTCTTGACAAAGAAAATGGCCTCCGAACCGGAAAAGTTTTGTCGCATCTTGCCATATTTGAAAGCAAAAATTATCATAAACTGCTTTTTCTGTCGGATGCGGCCATGAATATCTCACCGAATTTAAATGACAAAATCGCGATAACCGAAAACAGCATCAAAGCGGCATTGGCGCTTGGATATGAAAATCCGAAAGTCGCCATCATCTCTGCGGTTGAAAAAGTAAACGCCGAAGCAATGCCCTCTACTGCCGACGCGGCCATCATATCCAAAATGGGTGACAGAAAACAGATAAAAAACGCCATTATTGACGGGCCTCTGGCGCTTGATAATGCCTTGTCGGCAAGGGCCAATGAAGTAAAAGGTCTTGAATCACCGGTCGGCGGTGACGCTGATATATGTATTGTGCCAAATATTGAGGCCGGAAACATATTTTATAAGCTGCTTACGACTATCGGTGACGCAAAAGTCGCGGGAGTCATTCTTGGGGCCGCCGCGCCCGTGGTTTTAACATCACGCGCCGATTCGGACGAGTCAAAATTTTTATCAATCGTTTCAGCTTTGGCAATCAGTTAAGGGAGATCATTTTTAATGTCTGAAAATAACATGCTGCTGCTTGTGGTTAATCCGGGATCGACCAGCACCAAGATATCTATCTTTAAAAATTCCGAGGAAGAATTTACAGAGACAATAACGCATAAGATTGAAGAACTTGCCCGGTTTAACAAATCTTCCGATCAGGATCTTTACCGGATGGAACTAATCGTGCGTGTGCTTCGGGAAAAAAAAGTACCGTTTGAACAGATTAAGGCGGTTATCGGCAGAGGGGGATTGGTCAGACCGATAGAAGGCGGTACATATATCGTAAATGAACAAATGGTAGCGGATCTGAAACGCGGTATCATGGGAGATCATCCATCAAACTGCGGCGGACTGATCGCCTATGCCATTAGTAAAGCTCTTGGATGTAATGCCTATATTGTGGATCCGGTTGTTGTGGATGAGCTTCAGCCCGAGGCAAGAATTTCCGGAATGCCGCTGATTAGCAGAAAAAGCATATTTCACGCTCTCAACCAAAAAGCTGTCGCCAGGGAAGTTGCCCGGGAATTGGGCAAATCATACTTCGATATTAATATTATTGTGGCTCATATGGGCGGTGGAATCACAGTGGGCGCTCACAGGAAAGGCCGGGTTGTGGATGTGAATAACGGTCTGGACGGCGACGGTCCTTTTAGTCCGGAGCGAAGCGGTTCTGTTCCCGTCGGAGATATTGTTAAAGCGGCTTACTCCGGTGAATATACTCTGGCCGACATGAAAAAACTGATAAAAGGGCATGGTGGCATGGTCGCGTATCTCGGTTCGCATGATCTGAGAATCGTGGAAGAAAGGGTGACCGAAGGAGATGAACAGGCGATTCTGATTTTTAACGCGATGGCCTATCAGGTGTCAAAAGAGATAGGGGCCCTGTCCGCGGCGCTAAAGGGCGAAGTTGATGCTATTGCGCTGACGGGCGGTATTGCCAAAAGCAGCCGCTTTGTGAATCTCATCAAAGAACACATAAACTTTATCGCGCCCGTGTATATTTATCCGGGAGAAGAAGAAATGCGCGCTCTGGCTCTGGGAGGGTTACGCGCCTTGACAGGTGAAGAAGAAGCTAAAATTTATTAGACACTCTCTTTTGTATCCTTTTGCAGGCAGGCTGCATCAAAACTGTTAAAAATAATGTATTTTGAGGGGCTTACGATGATGATGGGGATACTGGGAATTGCCGGAGGCGCCGCTGTCGGTTATCTGGTCGGTCATAACATGTCTAAATTGAATTTGGGTTGTCCGCTGATATGCAATCCCAGGATTAGTACCATCTATTTTGCAGTCATGGGCTTTTTACTTGCTACAGGATATTAGAAAGGAATAATTATGGCAAAAGCGAAGGCTAAAGCGATTCAGATTAAGGGTGTGACCTTTATGGGTATCACAGACAGCAATCATTGGGTACCGATGGATGGTCCGATAGATTTCAAGGGCTCCGATGGTGGAATCAGGCCAAAGGAACTCCTGCTGCTTTCACTTGCCGGTTGTACAGGAAGTGATGTTGTCGCCATACTTGATAAAATGCGCGAACCCTATACCCGTTTTGAAGTGGATATAGACGCTGAGCAGACCGAAGAGCACCCGAAGGTTTATTCCAAAATTGAAGTGGTCTATAAAATCTGGGGAGATGGAATTAAAGAGGCCAATTTGCAAAAAGCGATCAACCTCTCAAAGGACCGCTATTGCGGAGTTTCAGCCATGCTAAAAGACGCGGTTGAAATCAATCATAGCTATCAAATAAATCCCGAAGAATAATTCTGACAGCTCACCTGTTTATAAAAGCGCGGAAAGTGGATAATTTCGCGCTTTTTTTACTTAAATTGACAAAAATATTAAATTCTAAATTTATTTTGCCGAAGCATTATAATTAATTCACATATATTTTAATTTAATTACCGGGCGGATGAATAACTATGACCAAGGTCTTAATTGAATTTGATGAAGCGCTGGAACGGCTTGATCAGGACAAAGAGTTTTTGATAACTCTGCTTAATGAACTTCTTATTCAGATTGACGAAAGCTGGGATGGGTTGCTGACTTCGGTTGCCGAATCAGATTATGCAAAATTAAGATATATTTCCCACAGCATCAAAGGAGCCGCGTCGAGTCTCGGAGTGGTTGGAATGGCCGAAATCTTCTCTCAACTGGAAGATATGGCCGCCATGAATAGCGCATCTGACGCGCCGGAACTGCTCAGGGTTGTTGAATCTCAAAAAGCGGAATTGATTGAATTTCTTCATAATGTATAATGATTTTTCTTTATCCGGTTTGTTTTTGTAGGAAATCGAC
>JBFXGD010000274.1:0-3512 GCA_050178385.1 Calditrichaceae bacterium | reverse complement strand
GCTACTATACCGGTATAGGTTTTGAGAGAAAGTTGAATAATGGTTTTTATTATTTCACCGATTTACAGTATGATCTTGTGAATTATGAAAGCAGTGCTTTTAGCGGAAATATTGGCGGGACCAAAATCTTTTTTGGACTAAAATATTTTGCCAGAAAGTGACGCGGACAGGGCACCGTTCAGACACGCGGGAAAGTAAGAAGTAGGAAGTAGGAATTGAAGAACGTTAAGAGTGTAAGAGTTAAGAGTGGGGCCTATCCAGCCTTCCCGAAATGTCATCCTGTAAGGATCTTCTGCTTGCCTGGGAAGAATAAGTAGGAAGTGAGAAGTAGGAAGTAAGAAGGGAAAAAAAAGATAAGAATGGTCTGAACTCTGATTAAAATGATTAACTGATGGCCATGATTAAGAAGGTGGAATCAGAGTGTTCATGTAATCATGCGAATCCTCCATAGGCGGACAGGTCATAGTTCAGACAAAGTAGGAATTTAAGAGCGTTAAGAGAAAAGAGTTATGAGTTAAGCGTTGGGCGAGCCAAGCGAAAAATTGGATCTCTAATCCCGAAGGGATGTAATTATTGTAGAAAAACAGACCCTGCAACTGACCCTCCCCTCTATCCCCTCCCTTATGCATAAGGGAGGGGAAGGGGTGGGTTAGGAAAGCTGGAATTTTAAGAAAAAAGATAAAAGAAAAAAGATAAGAATGGTCTGAACTGTGATTAATATGATTGAATGATTTCATGATTAAGAATCCCAAATCACATTCCATCTGGCTCAACAACGGCTTGTCATCCTGAAAGGATCTTCTGCTTACGCGGGAAAATCTTTCGGATTCACAAAAAATATTTTTGTTTTACTCCTTTTGATAATCATTGTATATTGCGTTAGATGTTTTTCTAAAACACAACTTTTCTGCCAAATATTATTCTGAAAATGTAATTTAAATTTTTTTTGATTTATTCTTTGTTGGATCGTTTTCACCTGTAGTGACCACCGGCTAAGCTATAATATAGCCGGATAAAATTTTTTTCTATGTGTCCGTGATACTAAAAAAAGAATACCCGGTATGGTATTGTTCTACGGCTGCGAATTGTCGCGCTTTTTCAGCACGCTTTCCCCGTTATTGAAATAGATGGGTAAAGGATAACTAACACAGTACAACTAACCCAATGGAGGCTATGATGGCCAACGGAAATCTTGTTTCAATTGAAATCAGCGACGCTGATGTGCAAAACATTAACGGAGCATTGCAAACGCTCAAGGAGACACTTAAACCCTACATCTCATCATTAACCCCGGATGACAGACGTGAACTGCCAAAAATGAGCGACCGGACGGTGCCTTTTGTCAGTAAAACGCTTGAATACGCTGAAAGCAACGAGCAATTCGCCCCGGCTTATATGAATGTTGCTGAGTTAAACAAAGATGTTAAGGCTGTAGAAACCCTGACCCAGTTTTTTCGTCAGGTTGAAGATGTGTACAAGCAATTGGATGACACCATTATGCTGGCAGGCAGCGAAGCCTATGTAGCCTCCCTGGCATTTTACAATTCCATCAAGCTGGCCAGCCGGATGAATGTCCCGGGCGCGGAACCGATTTATCGCGATCTGAAAGAGCGCTTTGACCGATAAGCATTTTAATTTTCTTGTTTAATATATCCCGGTGTCCTGTCAGCAGAAGGATGCCGGGATTTTTAGTTTTTGAAGCAAACGAAAAATACTAAAGATAATCACAGGGATTTGATGTTGATATAAATAACGTCAACTTTGAACATCTGAACTCCATAACCGGAGCAAATAATACCAACATCGGGGTTCTGAGAGTCACGTTTGAACCTCGGAGCTCCGCGATCGGAGCAAAAAGAGTCAACGTTCGACCTCCGAGCCCGGCGATTGAGGCAAAAAGAGTCAACGTTGGTGTTCAGAGAGTCAACGTCCGACCTCCGAGCCCCGCGCGTGGGTCTTTGAAGTACCCCCCCACTTATATAAGTACCCCCCCCCCACCTATACAAGTACCCCCCGGATGAGATGTTATTTTGTTAAGTAAGAAGTAGGAAGTAGGAAGTAGGAATTTTAAGAAAAAAGAGTAAGAATGGTCTGTTTCTCCCTTGGCAAAGTAGGAAGTAGGAATTGAAAAGTGTTAAGAGTGTAAGAGTTAAGATGGGTAGGATTTCTTATAAACACGCTCCGGTGGAATGCCTTCATGATTTCCAACGGTCGGGGGAGGACCGCAATCCCGGAGCGCGAAAACGCGCTATTAAAATGAAACGTTATTTGTATTTAATTGTGCCCCAATTAATGCAAAAATTACGTTCCGGATTAAAGTATTAAACGGCCAATAATATAGGAACTTTAATTTAAGATTCAAGGGTGATTTGAAAATGAGCAGTCCATCTATAATTATTGACAATAAAGGCAAAATTGAATTTTTGCGTGGCCTGAATGAAAACAGAACCGCAGGTGTTGTATTTTAAGGGGTACAAGAGGGGAATGCGTAAAGGACGCAAGCTGTTTTCGAAGGCAAATAAAGCGGATTATAGCATGAAGGTGATGCGTAAGTCGTACCGGGTGACCATGCGCCGTCCGTTTTTAAATATCAATCCGGAAGATTTTTAAGAGATAAAGACTGTTTTGGCGGGATTAACCGCTGGTAAATAAAAAAATTTATGCATCTCTAATGTTTTGATCTCATTCACATATTCGGCACTTTTTCACTGATAGATTAGACCCTATTTATATGATTCAACAATTGCATCTGTAAAGTTAAAAACCTAAATTATTGCATTTTGCGATTAAGGAGGAATAATGACTTTTCAACATGAATTATTGAATTTCGATTGGGATAGTGACTATTTTGAATCCCAGAGTATGGAAAATGGTGGTGTTTATTGGTATGCTCGTGTCTTAATGAAGCTTCTTGGATATGATGATTACACATTGTTTAAGAAGTCCATAAACAAAGCTATCTCTGCTTGTGCTACACTGAATATTGATACTTTTGAAAATTTTATATCTATTGAAAGAGAAATTGATGGTGAAGTTCACCAAGATATTAAATTAACAAGGTTTGCCTGCTATTTAACGGCAATGAATGGCGACCCGAGGAAGCCGGAAGTTGCTGCCGCACAGACTTATTTTATTACTATGACTGAAGCATTACAAAAAATTGTGCAAGATGCTGCTAACGTCCAAAGAGTGCATATTAGAAGTGAGATAACGGAAAGAGAAAAATCATTGAGTGGGATTGTTAACAAATCAGGTATTGAAAATTATGCATTTTTTAGAAATGCCGGATACCGCGGAATGTACAATATGAACTACAAACGTCTTCAGGATTACAAAGGTGTTGGAAATAAGACCATATTAGATTTTATGGGAAAAGAGGAACTTGCTGCTAATCTATTTAGAATCACCCAAACAGAAGCAAAAATTAAAAAAGACAATATTTACGGTCAAAAGCCTTTAGAGGATGCAGCACAAGATGTGGGTAAAAGAGTACGTAATACAATGATTGAGAT
>JBFXGD010000273.1:0-3544 GCA_050178385.1 Calditrichaceae bacterium | reverse complement strand
AGACATGCTTGGTTGATTGTCGGGTGCGGGCTCCCCTACTCTTAACGCTCTTAAATTCCTACGTCCTACTTCCTACTTCTCACTTCTCTTCTCATTTTTCATTTTTCTTAATTCTTACTTCTTACTTCTTACTTCCTCCCCACCTCTCCACCTTCGATATCACTTCTTTTATTTCATCTTCCGTGTTATAAAAATGCGGAGCGATTCTTATCATACCGTTCCGCAAGGAGCAAATTATCTCATTATCTGTCAAATGCTGAAATAAGTCATCGACATTTTCTCCGGCAAAAGAATAGATACCGGACCAGTATTTTTTATCCGCGGCGCCCTTGAAAGCCAATCCTATGCCGGTCAATCCATTGACAAGCAACTCTCCCAATTCTAGCAGGTGTTTTTCGATCCGCACCGGGTCCGCCTCCAGCAACAGCTCAATTGACGCGGATAAACCGGTGATCCCCATAAAATTTGCCGTGGCGTATTCAAATCTGCGAGCGTCAGGCAGCAGATCCAGCCGGTAGTCAAAAAAATCCCAGGCGTCTTCAACCGCCAGCCATCCGGTATAAGCGGGAGTCAGACGATTGAATAATTTTGGATGAATATACATAATTCCGGCGCCCATCGGCCCCATCAGCCATTTATGTCCGCCATTTGACAAGAAATCGATTTGAAATTTTTGCACATCCAGAGGGATGGCGCCAAGCCCCTGGATACTATCCACCGAAAAGATAACATCATGTTCTTTACAGATTTTCCCGATGGCTTCAAGATCATTGCGAAAACCGTTTGAAAATTCGACAAAACTAATCGATAACAAACGTGTTTTAGCGGTAATACGGGCTTTGATATCCCCGATTTCAATTTTTCCATCCCGATTTGGCACATAGATAATTTCAACACCAAAGCGTTCAAGATTCTTAAAAGGATACACATTGCTTGGAAATTCATAATCGGTCAGGATAATCTGATCACCGGCTTTCCAGCTCAATCCGTTTGCCAGCCAGTTCAACCCTTCAGATGTGTTGCTAATAAAAGCGATCTGCTCCGGTTTCGCGTTGATTAGCCGGGCCGCCATATTTCTCGCGCTTTCCCTGATATCCGCCACCTGATTATAGACATCTATACTCCCAAAGCTGCGCTCATCCAGATACCAGTCAATTTTATCCGTTACTTTGGTTGACAGGGGAGAAATCGCCGCGTGATTCAGATAAATTTTTTGCATGGTCACCGGGAAATATTTGCGATATTCTGAAAATGGCATGGATAATTCCTTATTATAGATGATTAGGAAGTTAAGAGTTAAGAGTTAAGAGTTAAGAGTTAAGAGTTAAGAGGAAGAAATTAGCGTCTCCAGGACAAACATCCAACTCTTTTTTCTTTTGTCTTTTATCATTTTTCTTAAACTTCTTACTTCCTACTTCCTACTTCTTACTTCCTACTTCTCTTCTCTTTTTTCTTTTGTCTTTTATCTTTTTTCTTAAACTTCTTACTTCCTACTTCTTACTTCCCACTTATCTTCTCTCCCTACTTTTTGAATGGCCAAAAAGTAGCAAAAAGCCCTGGCGAATTTTAACTCGTTTAAATTTTTCTGTTTTTCAATTTCTTCCACTCGAACAGAAAATTCGCCCCGAAGAATCCCACGGGTTAATCAGGGATTAACATCATAATTACCCAAGCAAGCAGAAGATCCCACCTGGATGACATGCTTTGTGTTCTCTAACTGGTAAGGGTGCCTCTGCTCTTTACTCTTCTCGCTTAACTATTCTTACTTGTCCAAACTATGATTTATATGATGATATGAACACTCTGATCTCCAATTTCTTAATCATACTCATCATTTAATCATTTTCATCACAGTTCAGACAACTTCTTACTTCTTACTTCCTACTTCTTACTTTTCTTCACTTCCCAAGCAAGCAGAAGATCCCACCTGGGTGACATGCTTTGTTGATTGTCGGGTGCGGGCTCCCCTACTCTTAACGCTCTTAAATTCCTACTTCCTACTTCCTACTTCCCACTTCTCTTCTCTTTTTTCTTTTTTCTTTTTTCTTAAACTTCCTACTTCCTACTTCTTACTTCCTACTTTTTCTTCATCTTCCTAATATCCTTCTTCATCATAAAACGCGCCCTCATAATGCGTAATCCTGGCAGGATATTCAGAGAAATCGACAATCAGCACATCGAAACGGACACCCAGTCCGTCAAATTCGGGGTGCTTACTCAAAAAACCATACGCGCCCTGAATCATTTTTCTCTGTTTATGTTTATGAATCCTAAACTCTGCCGCGCCCAGCGGATCGGCGTAAAAACTTTTCACTTCGGAGATAACAATGACCTCATCGGTCCGGCTGATTAAATCCAGCTCCGATTTTCCATGGCGATAATTGCGAAATAATATCCGGTGACCTTTCGAGATCAAAAAGTTCTCCGCGAGGCGTTCACCTTTCGCGCCAAGTTTCTGCCGCTCTGTCTGTCTGTTCAGATTCATTGAAAAAGGATAGTTTTATTGATTTTATCAGGTCTAACATAGCAGAATATTCGTTTTAATTCAATCAAAATTATAATTACGGCGGATGAAGGAATAATCCATATAGTAATTTCGCTGGGACGTGCTTTGATGCAACCGGCGAGCGGAAGAAATCCCCGACACCGGCTTGCTCTGTCCGATTGAACAAAATATTAGTTGTTATACAATTCTATAGTGATTAAAATTAATGAATTAGATATGAGAGATTAAAAAGCGAGGTTCGAATGAAGCGACTGATTATTTTTCTGATGATGTCAACAGCCCTGTTCGCGCAGGAAACAGACACACTCTATATCCTGCAGACCACCGATGTACACGGCAATATTTATCCATACGACTATTTTAGGGATGAACCGGATGAAAATCGTGGCCTGGCTAAGATTTTTACAAAGGTTACCGAATACCGAAAGAAACACCCAAATGTGCTTTTAGTGGATGGGGGCGATCTTTTACAGGGAACACCGATGATTTATTATTTTAATAAAATTGAAACCGACGTGCCAAATCCCATGATTTTCACCATGAATTACATGGGTTACGATGCCTTTGCCGTTGGGAATCACGATATTGAGCAGGGTCTGTTCACCTATCACCGAGCCCAGGATCAATCTGATTTTCCATGGCTTTCCGCCAATTCCCTCATGCCGGATGGCCGGACCTATTTTGATCCTTATACCATCATAGAATATAACGGCATCACCATCGGAATAATCGGTTTAACCACACCCGGTATTCCCATGTGGCTTGACAAAACTCTATACCCCGGTATCACCTGGACCGATATGATTGAGACCGCCCGCGATTATGCCGAAATGCTCCGTCCGGAAGTGGATGTACTTGTGGGATTGTTCCACGCGGGTCTCAATGAAGATTACAGCGGCGCTCATACAGATGATTTGGGACTTCCCAATGAAAACGCTTCCCGACTCGTCGCTGAACAGGTGCCTTTATTTGATGTGGTTTTCGCGGGGCATTCACATCAGGATGAAGTGAATGTTGAGTCTCAAGAAGCCGGATCAG
>JBFXGD010000272.1:0-3548 GCA_050178385.1 Calditrichaceae bacterium | reverse complement strand
TAATATTATTATAGAGGTGAAATGGTTATAAATGTCAGATGATTATAAAGAATAAACAACCAAACCCCGAATGGGTGACATTATTATAGAGATGAATCAATCACCAAACCAAATCCCGAAGGGATGACATTATTATAGATGAAATAACCACCAAACCAAAATCCCGAAGGGATGACATTATTGTAGATATGACATGATTTTCGAAATGAACTAATATAGCCCAAACCCCGAAGGGGTGGCATTATTGTAAATATGACATGTTTATAAATGTGATACGATGATAAAGAACAAACAACGAAAACCAATAATTCCGAAGTGATGCTTTTCTTATAGATAAAATAATCATCAAGCCAAATCCCGCAGGGATGATATTATTATAGAGATGACATTATTATAGGGCCTGAAAAATACGTGATCTTCAACCCACGCGTTGCTAGCCGGGACCGTAATGCCAAAAAAACGGAAGAGTTTATTCACATTGCATAAATTAAATACTAAACAAATACTGAAATTTCATAAAAAATTGGCGTGAGGTCTGTTCCCACCCGGCGTCGGTATAATCACTGTAACTATGCGATGAGCCGATATAAAATATCGTAAATGGATTTAATTTATAACTCAACAACGGTTCTACGGAAAACCGGTCGCTGAAATCATTGTACTGAAAAACCAGGCGTAAGAATAACTCACGCGTGAACTGCAAATTATTTCTCAGTCTGAAGATATATCCGCTAAATACTTTTTCATCATTGTCAAGACGGTACATATCCGAAAAGCGTACTTCCGGTTCAATCACCCATCTTTGCAGCGGTTTAATCGTGGCCCAAAACTCAAAATTAGTGCCTCTGCCCTTAACGGGATCATCATCAAAACGGTTGGCAATCATCCGGCCGGTTTGAAGCCAAAATCCGAGATGCAGCGGATCCGAAAAATCGGTGTCAAATTCAAATTCCAGCCGGTTAATATCGGAAAACAGTTTGTTCTTGAATCGTTCACTGTTAATTAAATAGGCGACCCGAAAATAGGTTTGGGCCTTAAGCGAGAATGAAAGCGATGGATTTATCCACTCATCCTTTATGATGCCGTCATAATTCCAGACTCTTCCTGTGCTTACACCTGGGTTGATCCGGTTCAGATATTTGTTGTCAAAATAGAACGTATATCCGTTCCAAATGGTGGCCTGTCTGCGGTTGCTGCTGGTGACAAATCCGTTATCAGCCCTGAAAGCAGGTGAAGTCTGTCTGAAATCAAATTCAAAATTCCAGTGCCGGGCATCCCTTTCAAAACTGGCGTAAACAGCGTTACCATTATAGATTTCTCCGTCAAAAGCCGCGGTCCGTTTCCCGGAATCAAATAATACATCATTTAAGCCGCCGGTTCTGCTGGTATCATCCGGTTCGGCGGTTCTGCTGGAAACAGCCTGCACTTCCAGCCGGTAATTGTCAAGAATGCGTAGAGTCCCGTCAATTCCGACGGTGGTTCCTGATCCGCCTCCGTCATATCGTCGATCCGTAATGATGGTACCGAGATATGAATCTTCAAGAAATGTTTGTTTGAATCTAAACACATTTGAAATACTACGCTCCATGGGTACAAACCCGCTTCGTTCTTCAAAAGGGATGATCAATGGAGTCGTTTCATCGACTGCCGTAAGAAAAGCAAGTGTTGAACGGCGCCAACGGCCGATCACTTTTCCGGCGGCGATAGGATCATTTATGGACCGTGTGTAAACTACATCGATCCAGGTGGAGAATAAATCACTGCCCTCCTGAAAAAAGGGTCTTTTTTCGGAAAAGCTTAGAGCAAATGGATGATTGATGTCAATCTGATCAGCATCGGATTCAACCTGGCTGAAATCAGGATTGTAGGTCCCCTCGACGGTAAGGCTGGGGGTGACCGTCCATTTGATTCCCAGTGAGACATCTCCGTCAATATCATTGTTTTTGAAGTCGGAATCAGGATCAGATGGATCATCAAGAGTACCGGTCTGATTTGTAATAAATGATGGCAATAGTTCAACAGATCTACCCGATTGAACATTTTTGATGCCTTTTACTGTCCCATATTGGCAGAGAAAGCAGGGATTATCCCGGTCAATGGCGGCCCAGGAATAAGTATTCCGGTTTTCACGAGGGTGGGTTCTCCAGAAATCGACGCGCCAGACCTGTTCATCCCGATCCGGAAAACGCAGGCTGGTGAAAGGAATTGCCATTTCAACCTGATAGCCCGGATCGGTAATTTTACCTTTGCTGGAAAATATGAGATCAAAACCGTCGTCTTCACCCGCGCTGCTTGAGTAACGAGTGTCACCCTGAACACCAAGAGGATTAGAAAATATAAAATACGCCCAGCTCGCGTCACCATAAGTATCGATAAGAAGCCCGATATAGTCATCCGACCAAATCTGATCCCGATCCCTGAGAGACGCGCGGATTTTTTCAGGATCATCTTCACAAATGAATGCCACATAGAGATTGGCGTCGTCATAAGTCATAAGAACTTCTGTTTTTACAGGAGGCTTTGTCTGGTCACCCGGTTCCGTTTCACTAAAATTTGTGGCGCGAGTAACATCATTCCAGCCGTCATCCGTCAAATCTCCATCAATTTTTATGGTTCCCTGAAGACGGGTCAGAGATAATTCGGGTAATATATTCGGTATAAAGGAATCAGGTTTTTGTATGGCTTGCGCAAAAACGAACAACGGAATCAGAAAGATGGTGGAAATAAATTTCATAGGATATAATCTTTTTCTTTTTAAACTATTAAAATTTTGGAGTAAACACTTTTATTTTTACGGAATCTAACCATTTTTGTTACTAAATATTTAACATAAATATTATCAATTATATTTTGTCATTCCATAAATAGTGATTTTCAAATTGGTTGATATTCGGTTTGGGTTAGATTAACTTACTTTCTATCGTATTAATTAAAAAAATATTAGACCATTAATTTATTTTGAAATACGATCAGGGAAAGGTAAAATTTATGAGATGGCAATTGCCGAGATCGACTCAAAACTGGATCACACTTATTGGCGCCACAATAGCTATAATCAGTTTATTTATGATCATTTTTCTGTTCGTTGTTTCCACTTTCTGGGTTTCGAATCATACATATCTTGGATTGGTTATCTATATAATGCTGCCGGCAGTTATGATCATGGGCTTATTGTTAATTCCTCTTGGAATGTTTATTCAGATGAACCGGGAGAAGAAACAGAAAGCCAAGATCAGACCTCCCTGGCCGCGGATAGATTTAAATGATTCAAAACATCGTAATGCGTTTTTTGTCTTTACCATCGGGACAACAATTCTTCTGTTTTTGTCCGCGATCGGCAGTTATGAAGCATTCCATTTTACCGAATCGGTTTCATTCTGTGGGGAAACCTGTCATTCTGTTATGAATCCGGAGTTCGTCGCGTATCAAAATTCTCCCCATGCCAGGGTGGCCTGTGTGGAGTGTCATGTGGGTTCGGGGGCAGACTGGTATGTAAGGTCTAAAATGTCCGGCACCTATCAGGTTTATGCCGTTCTCGCTGATGTTTT
>JBFXGD010000271.1:0-3576 GCA_050178385.1 Calditrichaceae bacterium | reverse complement strand
TTCCACAAACCCGCGAACAGTTTGCTGAATCATCTTCTCTTCTTCGGAAAACATTTCACTAACGGAATAAAAATCTACACCCTGGTACATAAATAATTTCCCTGTTTGTCTCTGATTGCGGTATGTGCAGAAAGTTATTGATTTATGATCAAAAATTCAATGATTATCGGCGCCGCATCATTAAAAGGCGTTGATTTCTAAAAAATCCAGTTTATTTCCGCTCCGTAGATCATAGCGTTATATGATTCATTGACGTTAAAATACGTGGGACCATAGTCCGGGTCGGCAATAACACTGAGCGCTTCTTCCGTTGTGTATTTCATGTCACGCTGATCCGTACCGGCAATGATCTTAAGTGATACTCCGGATGTAAAGAAATATTCCAGTGAAACTTCCAGACCAATCTGATTATAATCGCTTAAATAATCCTGAACGCCGCCGTTTGCGGCGTCGTTATAAATGTAGCTTAATGTTGATTCAAACTTTAGTTTTTGCGGCATGATATCCCATCGGCTGGATTCATAAAAATAGATATTCCTGTTATCCTGGGCATTACTCATCAACAACCTGCTGTAAACGGCTCCGGCTGATAAAAAAAGAGAATTTGACGGACGGGTGTAAAAATTGAAACTGCCGACAAATTGTTCTGTTCCAAGCGGTGCGCCGGCGGCAAAAAGACTGCCGTCATCGAGATCAATCCATGTCACCGACAAGGACAACCGGTTTACATTAAACCTATGTGAGATCCGGCCTTCCCATTTTCTTGAAATCTTTGAAGTTTTAATTTTTGATGTATCATCCAAAACGATCGTATTACTGTCATCATCCCGGATTCCCCAACGGATTGACAATTCCGGCCAGCCGGCGACAGTTGTGGTGATTTCCAAATCCCCCGTTTTTGTCGTCGTCGTAGGTATATCAGCATAATCGTTCAAATTATTATCATATTTTTCGGACTCGAATCCCAGCGTCAACGCATCAGTCACCCGGAACGCTCCGATAAGTTTTGCCCCCTGCAAATCATTTAGAAGGAACGGATAACCGGCGGTATAATAGTCATATCCGATTCGATGATAGTAGGCGATAAGCTTTAGCCGGTTCATCCTAAAATCAAATCCCGCCTTATACGCGTTATCATCGGATTCGGATGCCGTTAGCGTATCCTTATGACTCAGATAACCTTCACCAAATACTTTTAAGTGATTATCCCACAGGTAAATATCGCTGTGAATGCCAATTGTCTGATTAGCAAGCGGATCATTTATGGATTCGTCTATGGAGCTTTCATCATCTTTTGAATATAAATAACTTACTCCAAATGAATACCGGTCATACTCTCCCAATTCTATTTCCGATGAAGCAAAGTAACGGCGGTACTGACCCGATGTTTCGTACTGTTTATAGAGAGTCAACAACCGGCTGCCCTGATCAAATGCTTTTTGAACCGTACCTCCCGTTGATTTTGTATGCAGGTATGATCCGGAATTCCATAAGTTGTCAAATCTTAGGTCGATCTTTGCTCCTCGGATTTCTCTGCTCTGCATAAAATACTCGCTACCCGCTTCAAAAAAATCACCGATTACAATTTCATTTGAACCAAAACGCGCGCTTAAAGTCAATCGATTTATCGTTCTAAAATCTGATAACCGCATCTGATTCCAGTCATCATTACGAATATCACCCAATAGCGTCAGATCCATCTTTTGAGTCCGCGCGAACAGCGCCAGATTCAGATTTTGTTGAATCCCCGGTATCAGCATCGTTTTCCCATATTCTCTGTCCGCGATCGAATCGGGCTTAATCGACGAATGTTCATCATATTCCGTATTGGTTGTACGTAAGGAGACACGCCCCGTTACATTTAAACCGGACTGCGCGATAATTAAATGCGGAATCAGTATAAGAACTATCAGAAACAATTTTTGCATTCTTACTCCCATCATTAACGGACAATAACCAGACGTGAATTATCCCGGGTAACATTTCCTGCCATATCTTCTACATAAAAGGAAATCCGATTCTCTCCGCGCTGCAGATTAATTTTCGCATCAAAACTTCCATCAGATTTCGGTTTTACATCCATACCGTTTATAACAACTCTTTTGATGCCGGATGAAGGCTGAGGATCAGTGATGATACCACGGATACCCTGGGTAAACCTTTCCACTACCGCAGTCGTCAGATTATCCAAAGGCGGCATGGGGGGTTCAAATCTTACCAGCGTCTGCTGAGCGGGTTCTGTCAATGTGACAATCGGCTTCACCGTATCCAGGAACAATCTTTGAGAAATTTCAGATCTGTTCTTTGAGAGATCTTCCGCCGCAATCCTGATATCATTTTTTCCCTCATTAAGGATGATAGTACGGTTAAAAGTTCCCTGGCCCGGGACCTCCGCCACTTCATCATCGTTTAAAAATATCTTTACACGGTCATTTGGAGTCTGATCAAATACAGCTCCGCTCAGGCTGTAGTCACGCCTGTTGTAATAACCGGCGACTATCGGCGTTGACAACCTGATTTCCGGCCGTTTTGTATTGACGAACAGTTTAACCACCTTCGCGTTCTTTACGCCGTCCTTTTCTGCCACCAGGCGGATTTCATTAAGACCTTCCTTCACGCGCAGGTTACCCGTAAAATTGCCGCCGGGATCAACATTAACAGGAATTCCATCGGCGGTAAGAACAGTACCCGGTGGAAGGCTGCCGCTGATCGGAACGCCGCTCCCTATGACCGCCTGATCAACAAACTGAAATCTTGATAAATTAACATTAAACGCAAATCCATCATTGTCTGAAGATTCATCCTGGCGTGATCTTCTGAAAACACCCGGTCGTGTGGGAGCGCTGCCCTTGGCTACCACCGTTTCCTGATTGCTTTCGACCATCACTTCGGCCGCCACATCTTTTGACTTAACGGCAACCTTACCCTCTTCCACCCTGACGCGGGTTGTGAGACTCTGATCCACATCGACTTCGAAAGTCGTTCCACGAACCGCCACAACGGCAGTCGGGCTCTCCACTTCACGGACATCCCGGTTATCAATGATTTTTTTAAAATTTGCCCAAATGTTTCCCGCCCAGAGTGTGAAGCTCATCTTGTTTTCACCGCCGTTTTCCGGTAATCGAATTTCGGTGACATCAAATACGGAGTTCTCATTTATTTTAATGATGGAACCATCCGGCATTTCGATTTCTATTCGGGAATTAAGTTTTGTTCTTATGCGGTCGCCTTTATTCACATCCGAATTGATTCTGACCGCATTCCAGTCGGTATGTCCTTCTGCCATCAGGCTGACATCACCGATGACAAATTTTACCTTCGCGCTTGTATTATCCTGTCCGTATAAACTAAAAAACATAAACAGCGTCAGGAGCACCGATTTTAATAGAAGAATTCTCATTTATGCCTCTTTACTTTATTAGAATCATTTTTTTTGATGTTGAAAAATCTCCCAAACGAAAATGATAGATATACATTCCGCTTGCCTGTCTTATCCCCCGGTCATTCTTTCCATCCCAGCTCATTTCGATATAGCCGCTGTTGACCCGTTCATTTATCATTGTTTTAACTTTCCGT
>JBFXGD010000270.1:0-3596 GCA_050178385.1 Calditrichaceae bacterium | reverse complement strand
TTCCTCGCCGAGGTCAAGAAACAACGGATATTCATCCTGATAATGAAGCGCCTTATCACCGATGATCAAAGCCGCGTCCGCACGTTTTAACATCTCTGGAAGATCAGGCTGCATTACAATAAATTCCGGTGAAATCTGATATTTTTCATTCAGTAATATTTTTAGTAATGCAACGGATGTTCTGGAGCTTGTGTCCAGCGCGATAGTCTTTATTTTCTTCAATTCGGCTTTAAAAAAAAGCATCACGCTTTTAACCTGAATTCCTGAAGAAATACACACATCCGGAACAATTTTCCAACTACCCTTCCCGTGAACATATTCTATAGACGGTATAATTCCGAGCTCGACTTCACCCTCAATCAGTCGTCTGGAACACACAGACGGTACATCTTTCAAAATATTAAAATTATGTTCCACAAGATTGTTTTCCATGCCATAAACAAGCGGCTTCGAGTTTAAATAACTAACCAGGCTGATATTCCTGACCTGTGTCGTGATTGTGTTGGTATCCTGTTTAGCCGGACCAAACAAACCTTCTATTTCCATGATAACCTTCTTCGAATAATATTATGCGACATCTTTTACAATTTCATTATAAAGAGCGTCTCTCTCGACAGGGATATGACCGCTGTCGGTGATCAGCCGTTTCAGTTGTTCTTTTGACATCATCTGCGCGGAATCCGATCCCGCCATATGATATATTTTCTCCTCTACCACGGAACCGTCGATATCATCTGCCCCGAAAGAAAGGGCAACCTGGGCTAATTTTGTCCCAAGCATCACCCAGTAAGCTTTGACATGATCAAAATTATCCAGCATGATTCTGCTAATCGCGATATTCTTCAGATCAGTCATACCGGTTGCTCTTGGCAGTTTACGCATCTTGGTGTTTTCGGGGTGAAAAGCCAGTGGGATAAATGTCAGGAATCCGCCCGATTTATCCTGCGCTTCACGCAGCTTCACAAAATGTTCAATCCTTTCTTCCTGTGTCTCTATATGGCCGTAGAGCATGGTTGCATTGGTCCTGACTCCTTTATTGTGAGCGATATGGTGGATCTTAATCCACTCATCGGCCGTGAGTTTATCCATAAATAATTTACGCATAACTCTCTGGCTGAAGACTTCGGCTCCGCCACCGGGCATGGTATTTAATCCTGCCTTTATAAGGTCATCGAGAACTTCTTCCCAGCTTTTACCGCTTCGTTCGGCAAAATAGGCTATCTCTACCGCCGTATAGGCCTTAACATTTGCTTCCGGTCTTATCTCCTTTGCCACACGAACCACATCCAGATAATATTCATAAGGCAGATTATCATCCAGTCCGCCGACGATATGAATTTCTCTGATATTTTCACTGATCCGTTCCTTCAATTTTTGACTGACCGTATCAAGAGACATACGGTACGCCCCTTCCTCCCCGTCTTTTCTATAAAACGCGCAGAACAGGCAGTCATTACGGCAGACATTGGTATGATTAATATGCTGATTCATTGTAAAATAAGCATTTTTACCATTTTTGCGCTCACGGATAATATTTGCCATCTTTCCGATCATCAATATATCATTTGACTGAAATAAACGCAGACCGTCTTCCGGTGAAATTCGTTCACCGTTTACAACACGGTCATATATGTCTCTTAAAGGTGATAAGCTTATCGCTTTGTTCATCTGTTCGTCCTTGTTAATTTTATATTGCCGGCTAATCCGAGAGAAACATTGTTGCGCCGATAAATAATCCTGCGCCGTGAATTTTTAAAATATCCCTGCCGGTATCAATTTCTCCATACTGAAAAAAACATTCTGCAAAGAAATTGTACGATTGCATAAACGGATATTCCATACCAAAAAACACCATGGGCACCAGCGCCTCATCATTATAATCAACATATCGTGTGACAGCAGCTGCCGTCATCAGATCTACGCTCAGACCGGCATATAGCGGGTATCTGTTTAAACCAAGGTAGGAAAGGATTAAACCAGCGGAAAAATTGGTAAACTCAAATTTTACAGCACCTGAGTTTGGCAAATCTATATTATTAAAAAAAAAATTAACCATATACCGGGCATGAATACTGTATTTCGATGCCGGCCTGTATAAATCATGCCGGAACAAAAAACCATATCCGGGCCCTGTGCTGAAACGGCTATTGAAATTCTCCGATTTACTAAAACCGGGAAATTGCGCGCCGCCCGAAACACCAATTCCTACCTGCGCGTAAATCATACTTAAGTTAATAAAAATCAAGCAACTTGTGAATCTGATTATCCGCATACATTTCCATTGACTAAATCATAAATTTAAAAGGTAAGTAATGTAAAAGCAAATCATAAATCTGACAGAAATCATCTGATTTATGGCGGAGGATATACTGTTATTTTGAAACAGTGTTTGCCTGTTTGGTCTTACTGCAGATAAAAAAAGATTATAACCAATATTCAACACAAAAAGACAGCAATATTACCGTCTTTTCATGCTGAATGGTTTTAATCGAGTTTATATGGAGAATTTTCATCATCTTCATGACGGATTTCATCAACAGGCTCCTGTTTATTTTTTCCGGCGAAAAGCCTATTTGGAGCGTTGAATACAGTTCCCGGAACCTGTCCAATATTTTTGTAGGCATGGACCACTCCCGGCGGCACAATAACGGAGCCCGGCGAATTTTCGCCTAAAACCAGAACCGTTTTAGTCTGATAAGTTTTTGAATCCTTCCGGCTGTCCCACAGATAAATCTTGAAATTTGAAGGTCCGACAAACATAAAATAATCTGTTTGATCGGCGTGCTCATGAGGACCCCTGGTTATTCCCGGCAATGTTTGGGAAATATAAGCCATAACGGGGCTGACCTGTTTTTCTATTTCATCATCGCGGAACAGTTCGATCAGCCAGCCTCTGGCATCATCATATTTTTTTAGATCTTTTATAATCACGCCATCGATCTTACCATCTTTAAACATATCCAACTCCCTGATACTGTATGAATTTATATCGAAAAAACTAAATTTTATTATTTAAGTTTCATGTCCGCTCTGAAATATATTCATAACATTTCTCAACCAAACCGAATAACGGAAAATTTATCATCATGGAATAAAACCCAACTATACTAAAAACTATAAAACTTCTGAATTGCAGGGCTAAAATATAATCGATAAATCCAATAATCACGATAAGATTCGCAACCGACCAAATGACCATAAAATATCTCCGCATAATTATTAACGCCTTAGCCATTAGATCGCCCTCTTTGCCAAACTCCTGAATAAAATCAGTGACATCACCGGGTTCAATATTCAGCTCGTGACTCCTGGCGCGTAAAACCAATTTTTCGGGTAACAAATATGTTCTTTTCAGATAGAGAATTAAAAAAGCCAAAAAAACCGCCAGAATAAGCAGAATTTGATCAATCATGCCTTCATATCCGGTTGAAACAGGTTCGGTGACAATATTGAAGAATTTCAATACGAGAGTTATTATCACTATACCAATCATACCTGATAATATTGACGCCCATAACAATCTGTTTATCCGGTGAATACGTCTTAATTTAGCCTTATAATTAACATCCATCATTATTTTAAATCCTCATTAGATA
>JBFXGD010000269.1:0-3667 GCA_050178385.1 Calditrichaceae bacterium | reverse complement strand
CAAATTCCTGCTGAGAAATCAGTTTTGAATTTAATAATTCTTTCTTTCGTTCAAATTCGGTCTTCGCCTGCTCGAATGCGACGTTGGAAATTTCAAAATTTCGCCGCGCCTCGGTGATTTCGAGAGGAGTAGGATCAGGCATGATTTCCACAAGAGCCTGACCGGTGTGAATTTTATCTCCCACCTCGGCATAAATTTTATGCACGATTCCGGCGATTTTGGATTTGACCTGAATTTCATTAACCGGTGTTATTTCACCGATAGCCAATGCCTTTTCAACGATCGAACCGCGTTCTACCGCGACTTTTTTTATTTCAGCTTTCGTGTTATTTCCGTTTCGTGTAAAAGCAAATATCAAAACTGAGATGATCGTTAGAGCAATCAGACCTAGAATAATTTTTTTCTTCATAGCCTCTCCCTGAATTAAGGTATCGCGTATTTCTATGATACATACGATAGGAAATTTACTGATGTTGCGTGAATTGTGCTTTTTTATGCAATTATTTTATAAAAGTGGGTTTTAACTCAATAATCCAAAACAGAAAATGGGAGGTGATACAGCATTATTCATGAAAAAATTTTTAGAAGATTTTTTCATGAACTACCAGCTCAGAGAGACAGAAAGACCATTTTTTGCCGGTAAGATCTGCCAGTTAAATGATTCATCTGTCCTGTTGAGTTTTTTTCTGTTTGAACTTCGAATGACAAAATGAACGCTGGCAACGCTCAAGGAGGCTCCGAGAAAAGCATCAGAAGCCCAGTGGTAATCCTCATAGACCCGGGCCATGGCTCCAAGGGTGCCCAAACCGTATAAACATATCTTCGCGGGGAGATTCTCAATTCTTTCAGCCAGTACAAGAGATGTGCTGACTGCAACCATAGTATGGCCGGAAAGAAAAGACCGGTAATGCTCATTTCTCCTGAATGGATCAAATTCATGATTACCGAGCTCCAGATATGGCCGGGCGCGTCCCGCGCTCCGCTCGGCGGTTACCTGAATCAATCCTACAGGAACAAGCGCGGTGGTCAGGAGCACAGTTGTTTCGCGAGCCCATTCGTTTTCGAACAAAAGACCATATCCGTAAATGCCGCCGGCTATCATGATCACTGTCAAAGGTTCTCCGTAATTTCTGCCGATCCTGCCCATGCTGTCACCAAATCCACTTTGGTTGTTCTTTAGAAAATCACGTATTTCATTATCCGCGAGTGATACGACGATGGCGCCCGTACTTACCGCGCCGAACATCAGCCAGTCCTGTTTTTCCCATTCGAAAGGACTATTGAATACCTGCATTATTCCGGTGACGGAAGTGGACGCGTCTTCATAAATTTTGTCCGAGATACCTTTTTGGGTGTCGGAGTTTCTGGCGTTTACAGAGACATTCAGTATGCACAGGAGCAGTATAATTTTATAAAAACTCAAGGAAAATATTTCCCGTAATGGTAACAAAAATAAATAGATTGTATCAGGTTAATAAAAGTATAGCAACAACGGGTGTTTACCCAAATTGATACCGATGATTCAGTCCTTTAAAGTTATTCTCTTTTATAATTAGACGCAAGTTTTCTTGTCATGATACTGTATCACAGGATCATTTTCGATTTCGGCGATGGGAGATGTATATAAATACGGGGAATTTACCGGAATATCAGATGTAATTTGCATCAATAATTCATTTCTCATACATTATAATCATATAACCACTATTTAGACACGGGAATTCTTTTGAGCAGATCGTTACAAATTAAACAACGGATAAAGACTTTTGTAATCATAGTGATGGGCTGGATTGCCAGTATCTTTTTGAGTATGCGTATTATTTCAAAAAACGCGTTTAGTCCGGATGATATAATTGATGCCACGTTAGGCGGATTTATTGTCGGTACAATCAGTTTCTGGTTTGCGATGAGTGTGTTTCCGAAGCTCCACAGGCGTTCGCGAAAACTGAATTTTATATTACTCCTGATCGTCAGAACCCTTTTTTATGTCATCCTTCTGTTCGGAGCCATTGTCACGTTCGGACTGACAACACACAGTATTCAAAAAAATGTCTCTGTATTTGAAATATTAAATGATCCGAAATTTATCTCCTTTTTAAAAAGCGGGGGATTGATTTCACTTCTGATATTTGTCGCGGTCGCCAGTTTTGTGATCAATTTTTTTCGCCAGATAAACCGGCTTTTAGGGCCGGGTATGCTGTTAAAAGTGATCGCGGGCAGATATTATTCTCCGGTAGAGGAAGAGCGGATTTTCATGTTTCTTGATTTGCGTTCGTCCACGACAATTGCCGAGCATTTGGGACATGTCAAATTTAACCGTCTGCTGAATGATTTTTTTCATGATATTTCGATGCCGGTACTTGAAACCCGCGGGGAGATCTACCAGTATGTTGGTGATGAGGTTGTGATCACCTGGACTTTAAAAAACGGCCTCAAAAATATGAACTGTCTGCGATGCTTTTTTAGAGTTAAAAAAGAGGTGAAATTTTCGGAAGAGAAATATCTTCAAAAATATGGACTTGTACCTGAGTTTAAGGCCGGGCTGCACTACGGAAAAGTTGTAACATCGGAAGTAGGAGATCTAAAAAAAGAAATCGTGTTCAGCGGAGATGTTCTCAATACCGCCGCGAGAATTCAGGCAGAATGCAATGGGCTTAAGAAGGATCTTCTTGTCTCAGATTATTTGATGAATCGGATAACTCTCATACCGGGTTATCGAAAAACAAATATGGGTGATTTTTTACTTCGGGGTAAGGAACACTCCACCGCCCTGTACGCCGTTGAAAAAGAATAAATTTGCATTTTACGGGAGTTGTTCTCCGTTTTTACCTTTGATATATGCGTAAGTTTCCATTTGAGAGCGAATTTTTCTATTCCGGGAATCTTCCCGATACAGGTTGGACTGTTCTTTGTCGATAATTCTGGATTTAACATTGTCATTCAGCTGAAAATCAATGATGTCGCGAATTTCCTGCTGTAAATTCTTATCATACACAGGAAAAACAACTTCAATCCTGCTGCTTAGATTTCTCTGCATCCAGTCCGCCGATCCTGTAAAAAAAAATTCATTTCCGCCATTATGAAAAATGTAAACCCGGGCATGCTCAAGGTACCGGTCTACGATGCTGGTGACTTCAATATTTTCGCTCATGCTCTTTACACCGGGGATAAGACAGCAGATTCCCCTGGCAATGATACGGATTTTTACCCCCGCATTGCTGGCTTCATAAAGACGCCGGATGATTTTTTTGTCCTGCAGGCTGTTTAACTTGATAATGATTTCGGCTTTTTGGCCTGATTCCGCGTTTCGAATTTCATTTTTTATGAGCTTATAAAACTGTTTGCGCATGTTAAAAGGCGCTACAAGCAGATGTGAAAAATCAACGCTTTCCGAGTTTCTGCCCAGGTATTTAAACAATGAACTGATTTCAGATGTGAGACGCTTATCGGTGGAAAAGAAGCCAAAATCACAATAAATCCGCGCGGTTTTTTCGTTGAAATTGCCGGTTGAAATATAACAGTATTCTTTTGATCCGTCTGCTTCATTCCTTGAGATAAGACAAATTTTTGAGTGTACTTTCAGACCTGGAAAACTGTAGAGTACCTGAACTCCGGCATTTTCCATCTCTTCAGCCCACCTGATATTCATTTCTTCATCAAATCTCGC
>JBFXGD010000268.1:0-3693 GCA_050178385.1 Calditrichaceae bacterium | reverse complement strand
CTTGAATCAGGTGAAGATCCGGTGTTTGTCGCCCGGCGTCTTATAATACTGGCATCGGAGGACATCGGCAACGCCGAACCCTACGCGTTGTCACTTGCGAACGCAGGATTTGAAGCCGTAAAAAATATTGGAATGCCTGAAGCGCGGATTGTTCTTTCACAGGTTTGTACCTATCTTGCATCCGTTCCTAAAAGTAACGCGGCTTATCTGGCGATTGACAGCGCCATTCGGGAAGTTAAAAATGGAGGGATTCAACCTGTTCCTTTGCATTTGAGAAATGCTCCGACTAATCTGATGAAGGATCTGGATTACGGGAAGGATTACCTTTATCCGCATGATCATCCGGGGCATTTTATCGGACAGGACTATCTGCCGAAAAACTTAAAAGGGAAACGTTATTATTTTCCTACCGATCAGGGAAGAGAAAGTAATTTAAAGGCATATATCGAAGGCAAATGGCCTGATAAAAGGGAGAAGAAGAAGTGATCGAGCATTTAAAAAGTCTCATTCTGGAAAAATATCTGGAATTTCGCTTCAGAAAGATAAACAACAGCGAAGAGTTATATGACTTTCCGAAAATGATCCAAAATGTAAAGCATATCTTTGTCATACTTTCTGCGGGCAGAGATCTGGAAAAGGAGAATCAGGAATTTTTATCCAGTCTTTATAAGGTTTTTGGTGATGTCCGTATTTCTACTTTTGAGCGAAGCACCCTGAGAAAAGAAGATATGAATAGGCTTGGTGTGCCAAATGATCAATATCTGAAAAACATTCAGGATGAAAAATTTGATTTGGTTATTGATTTAAATGTAAAGCAGGATAAGATCTGCTCATACCTTACGGCGCTGAGCGGCGCGCCCATGCGTATGAATCTGATATCCGGCAGGTACGATCATATATATAACCTCCATATCCGGGGTGGAAGGGAAGTTACGCCGACGTATCAATTTGGTAATATTCTAACCTATCTTAAATCACTTAGACAGAAGTAAAGAGTTTAATTGTGATGCGTAATTATCACATATCATAATACTCACTTAATTCAACTTTATCCGGGAAGTAGTTGGCGCTTTAGTTAAACTTTTTAGGTGCATTGATCTTTTTATTGAAATAAGCCTTTAGCCTATTTATATTAATGAAACATTACACACTAGTGTGTTGTTAAATGACAAAACAAGAAATTGAAAGACTTTTGAAAAAAGCCGGTTTCAAAAAAAGAACCGGTGGAAAGCATGACATTTGGCTAAAAAACGGTTGTCCTCCGATCCCTGTACCAAGGCACAAGGGTGATATTCCGATAGGGACGGCCAAAAAAATCCTGAAAGCAGCAGGATTGGAGTAGGAAAATGAAATACTATTATGGAATTTTTAAACAAGGGAAAGATATAGTGGAAGTTGAATTTCCGGATTTAACCGGTTGTGTGACATTTGGTGATGACTGGGATGATGCATTGAAAAATGCAACGGATGTTCTGGCTGCCTGGTTGGCAAATGCAGAGACTCAATTTGTTAAATCGGCGAGTTCTTATACTGAATTAAAGAAAAAACACAAAAATGCTTATCTGGTCCCCATCGCTCTGGATGAAAAGATATTTGAATCGTACGAACATCTAAAGCGATTCAATGTGATTTTTCCCTCACGATTGTTAAAAAAAGTAGATAATCTTAGACGTAAATCAGGACTGAAAAGGTCAACATTATTAAAAATAGCAACAGAAGAGTATCTTGATAGACAAAAAATTTCATCATCTGATTAATTTCATCCGTTTTTTGGAAAGAAATTAAATTGTAAGTAGCCCGAATCTAATTAAATTTGTGACTCTTCTTTAATATTTTTTGTTCAACATATTTATTACAGCATAGAATTACAACGGTTTGTTTGTTGATTTTCTCTTGAGATCCGCTGGTAAAATAGCCACGTGAAAAATATTAGCAAATTTCATTCTTTGTTCTGTGAAACAGTATATTCCTTCATAATTGCATCAATCCGCTCATCTTTTTCCTGCCAGATTAGATTGACCCATTGTCTGATTTGATCCCGATAAGCTTCATCTCCTTCATAATTCCTGCCGGCAACATTTTCCGGAATGGGCAGGCTTCTGACATGCGCGATGATGTGTGGTATATTTCCAGATAACAAATCCCAAAAATGCACCGGAGGCTGGTTTTCCGGATATACTATTGTAACGTCCAGAACGTTTGATAAATAATCTCCCATACTTGAGAGAACTAAAGAAACTCCGCCTGCTTTTGGCAGCAGGAGGTGACGGTAAGGAGAGTTTTGCTTTTTATGTTTTTGAAAATCAAACCGCGTCCCCTCTAAAAAATTCATGACGGAGACAGGAATATTTTTGAATTTTTCACAACTTTTTCGGGTTGCCTCCATATCTTTTCCCCGGAGTTCAGGGTGCTTTTCCAAAAACTGGCGGGAATGTCTTTCTAAAAATGGAAAATCCAATGCCCACCAGGCCATTCCCAGAATAGGAACCCAGATTAACTCTTTTTTTAAGAAAAATTTTAGAAAGGGTATACGATGCTTGAAGATATGCTGAAGCACAAAAATATCAGTCCAGGAAATATGGTTGCTTATTACTAAAAAAGATTTTTCCTCTGTAAGATTCTCAGTCCCCTGAATATCCCAATTGATTTTATGAACAATCCTGAGAATAAAACTATTGCAATCGATCCAGAGCATTGCAATAATGGTTAGAAGACGCGAAAATTTATTTCTGATACCCTTATGAGGTACGATTAATTTTATGAAGACAACCGGGAATAAAATGGCGCACCACAAAATGGTGTTGAGGGTGAATAATAGCAGCGAAATTATCCCCACCGCCATTGAAGGCAAAAAACTTAGCATAACAACTTTTTCCTGTGGAATGATTGATGGACGTTCGCGACAACCCGCCGAATATTTTAAGGATTTTCATCTTCTTCAAAGGGATCCGTTATTGTGAGCGGGTTGATTTTGTAGAACTGTTCTCAATCTGTAAATATGTATTGTGTTTTTGATAAAAAAAACTAAACACCGGTGATATAGTTCCCAATTTACCGTTTGCGTATGAGACAAATCCTGAGTGAATGTCAGCCGCGATATTTAAGCTGTACTCCTTTTAAAAAATTGCGTAAAATCTGATCCTTACACTTTCGGTAGTGTTTATTGTCCGGCTTCCGGAAAAACGAGCTTAATTCATGTTTGCTGATACTCAAACCAGCCAGGTCCAAAATATCCAAAACTTCTTCGGCTTTCAGATTCAGGGCGATTTTTAATTTTTTAAAAACGATATTATTGTCTATCTGTTTCTCCGGCTCAGGCTGCGGACCTTCTTTTTTGCCCCGTTTATCATTAATCAATCCATTCAGGAAAATCGACAACTGAATATTGCTGCATTTTTGAAACGCCGGATCATCATCTTTTTTTAGCCAATCGCTTATTTGCGCCCTTGTTACGGGATAATCAGCCTCGCCAAATATGGCAATCATTTTAGAGTCGCTAAAGTCAAACGCATAGCGTATGCGGCGTAAAATATCATTGTTAGTCAAAAGAAAGCTCCGATCTCATCTTTAGTCATGTCATCGTAAATATTGTCCAGATATGTTGGGAACTTCCACAAATTTTTCGGTAAATTCAAGTTGTTTTACCCGCTTTATACGGATGAGCCGAAAAATAACCGCATAATTCGTATTATA
>JBFXGD010000267.1:0-3716 GCA_050178385.1 Calditrichaceae bacterium | reverse complement strand
TTTATTGAGTCGTAAAAAAATTCTGAAATTGAGTTCGCCAGGGTATCGGAATACGGCAAGATAGATCCTCAGTAAATCGAATCAAATCCGCAGATATAGATTTATAACAGAGCGCATGATTTTGGGAGAAGATTTATGTTTTTAGACATGTTTAAACACAAGGGGAAATTTACCAAACTCTCAGGAAAAGATAATTTGAAAGGTTATCAAAATCTTTACCTGATGCTTAAGAAAAAGCAGACGAGCGGTGAATTACCTGTTCATCCTGAAAACAACTATCTTGGGGATAACGATTTAGCGCAAAATATATATGAAAAAAAATACTATGTAAAAGATTTAGAAAACCGCCTTATTGAAAAAAGTCCCGAGGACGTATTTACGCGGGTAGCATCGTTTATCGCTTCTGTTGAACCGGACGCGGAACGGGGGGAAAAATGGGCGGTTGAGTTTTATAAAAGCCTGTACGAGGGACAATTCGTTCCCGGTGGAAGAGTGCTTGCCGGCGCGGGTGATTTGTATCGATTAAAAACTCTTGCAAACTGTTTTGTAACCCTCATAGAAAAAGATAATATTGAATCCATTTACAATGCCGGTTATGAATGCGCGCGTACATATTCTTATGGTGGCGGTATCGGGGTGGATATTTCTCCTTTGCGTCCTAAGAACTCGGTGGTTCATAACGCTGCCGACAGCTCGACAGGAGCGGTTTCTTTCATGGAATTATATTCCCTTACAACCGGTCTGATAGGTCAGAGCGGGCGCCGCGGAGCACTGATGCTGACTATAGATGTAAAGCATCCGGATATTAAGGAATTCATCCGCGTCAAAAAAATTCCAAACTGGGTGACCGAACAGATTATCGAACAAATTCGCTGGAGCGGAAAGTTTGATGATTCTCAACTCAAAGATATAGAACGCCAGGTCATGGAGAATACCCAGGTGCGGTTCGCGAATATCAGCATTAAGGTCTCCGATGAATTTATGCAGGCCGTGGATGAGCAGAATCGCTATGGAAGAAATAAAATTCTTGTTTACAAAAAATTTGATAAAACAATCCTTAAGAAAGCTTATCAGGATGAAAACTATCACTATTCATATCAGATTCCGGCAAAAGATATCGAAAAATATGAGCTGTTTCATGTCCTTGATAATATCAGTTCTCTAAATGATTATCTTTATAAAAACTATGAGCAGATGCTGACGGAAAAAGATCTTCAGGATGCCTTCAAACGGGATGTTTACGGTGATCTTGTTCTTCCGTTGGAGAACCAGCCATATGATCTGGCGGTCCGGTACAGCGGGGATTTTATGCTGTATTTTGGGTCAGAACCCACCGGTGACATCAGGCACCTGATCAAAGCTAGGGATGTGTGGGATTCATTTGTTGAAGGTAATTACAAGACAGCTGAACCCGGATTGATTTTCTGGAGCAGGATGAGCAAGTATTCACCATCGAACTATGTGGGCAGACCTATATCGAGCACGAATCCATGCGCGGAAGTTCCTCTTGAAAACGGCGGGGCGTGTAATCTGGCATCAATAAATCTGTCGCGCTTTGTCATAAATGGCTTTAAGCCGGATGCGGCCCTGGACTGGGATGCTCTAAAAAAAGTGACCGCCACGGTTGTGCGCTTTCTTGATAATGTTGTCAGCTGGAACGAAATGCTTAACCCGCTTGAAAAACAAAGGAGAGCGGCTGCTGAAACCCGCCGTTTAGGGTTGGGTATCATGGGGGCGGCGGATATGCTTAATCAGCTTGGAATAGCATATGATTCTCAGGAAGGGATTGATCTTGTAGAGAAAGTGATGCAGGCGATCGCAAATGACGCCTATCAGGCATCAGCGGGGCTGGCGGAGGAAAAGGGGGCTTCAAGTATATTTAAATACGAAGATTATTCGAAGGGACCATTCTTTAAAGAAACGCTTTCACCCGGTACTCAGGCTGTTATAAAAGAGAAAGGCCTTCGAAATATCGCTCTTCTGGCAATAGCTCCCACGGGTTCAATCAGTAATATTGTTCTGGGATTTAAAAATGGAAATACCAATTATTTGGGAGTAAGCAGTGGCGTCGAACCGATTTTTGCATTATTTTATACAAGAAGATCGGAGTCATTCGGAAACAAATTTTTTAAAGTATTTCATTCGACCGTGCAGGCATACATAGATATAAATAATGTCACCGAGAAAGTCGCGAAGGCTCAGACCGAGGCAGAACTTACCGAATATCTGCCAAGCTACTTTTTCAGGACAGCTCATCATATTGTGGCGCAGAAAAGAGTTGATATTCAGGGACGTTGTCAAAAATATGTTGATCATAGTATATCTTCTACCGTAAATTTGGCGGAATCCATTGAACCTGAAGTTATTTCAGATATATATCTGAGCGCCTGGAAAAAAGGATTGAAAGGTATAACTATATATCGGGACGGAAGCCGTTATCCGATACTGAGCGTGGAATCAGAGAAAACTGAATTTCAGAAAATGAAGGATAAAACTTTCCGGCTGAAATTAGATGATGAGTCAGAGGAAGTTACCCTAAAAGGTGATGATATTCTTATCATGCCGAATGGAAAATTAACAACGGTCTATCATTACGTGAAAAATAATAAAAACAAACAATCACTGGTTGACGCCTAAGATCAGGAGAATTGAAAGATTATGATAAAGATCAAGGATCCGAAGTTTGAGATTAAAGAAGTAAAACACGAAGAAGCGCTTGACCATGTGGTTGAACATATTGCCGAAAGGCCTGATATTGTTGAAGCCAAAGTTTATAAGCTTCGAAGCGGTTTTGTAAAACAGGGGGTTTACATTACTCTCGGTTATATCACTCAAAACGGACGCAAACGCCCCATTGAAATTTTTATAAACAGCAAGGATCTGACCAAAAACGCTGAATATGCTGTTTTAACGCGATTGATCTCCGCCATTTTCCGGAAATCAGCCAATCCGGTTTTTATTCTGGAAGAGCTCAGCAGTATCCATGATCCCAACGGCGGGTACTATAAGAACGGAAAATACATTCATTCCTTCTATTCTGAAATCGCGGATGTGATTGAACAATTTTTCAGAGAAATCGATTGTATGGATACCGAAGCAAAAGTGCCATTGGATCCCAAGGTCGAAGAAGTACTTGCTTCAGCCCGGCCGCCTGCAAATACGGATTTTCAAATCTGTCCCGATTGCAGCCAGAGAAGCGTTAAGATGGAAAACGGGTGTTTAACATGTGTAAATCCTGAGTGCGCGTACAGCAAGTGTGATAAGTAGTTTTTTTTGATTGTCCAGTATATAAAGCCCTGCTTGGTTCCGTCAACAGGGCTTTTATTTTTATAGAAAAGCGGTCCTGATCATGGGAAATATCATCGGCCTGGAAAACATAGGGTTTTCATTCAACGGAAAACCGGTCGTTAAGGTTGCCAATTTTTCGGTTGATTACGGAGAATTTGTCGGAATTATCGGCCCGAACGGAGCCGGAAAAACGACTTTGTTGAAGCTGATGGCCGGTTTGCTGGCGCCTGATGAAGGACGGATTGAACTTGCCGGGAAAAATATAGGTGAGTTCAGCCGGAAAAAAATAGCGGGAATCTTAGGTTACGTGCCGCAAACGGTTGACCTGGCATTTTCATTTTCCGTGCGGGAAGTTGTTATGATGGGCCGATTTCCGCACCAGCATGGTCTGCTGCACATCGATGCGGATGCAGGTGAGAAAATAAATA
>JBFXGD010000266.1:0-3737 GCA_050178385.1 Calditrichaceae bacterium | reverse complement strand
ACTGGTGTCCCCTTTTGATGAGATTAAAGTTAGGGCAAGGCTCCCTTATCGATCCAGGCGGCTATGGAGTCGATTACAGAGCTGCTTAGTTTGCCCGACGGTGGCATGACAGGTGTATTACTTCCGTTCAGCTTTCTAATCAGATAGCTTTGCTGGCTGTCACCGGGTTCCACTCTCTTTAGTTGAGGATTTCCCTTGCTGACAACGTTGACCAGATTATCATAGGCTGCCCCGGCGCTCAAGTTCATACCGGATTCATGCATCACGGAGACATGGCAGCCGCTAACGGCACATGTCCGGCTAAACACTTTTTCCTGAATGTCTGAGAATGACGCGTTAACAACCAAATTTTCCCCGGCAGAGTCACCCGTAATCTGATCGGCGCAGGAAATAGTGAGTACGGAAATCGAAACCACTCCCACTATCAGGGAAATTATACATTTTGTTGTTCGGCTGCGGATTAAACGAGAAATATTCATAAAATAACCATTCGTATTTCTGCTTTTTACAACTAAAACGGCCTGGCAGGTGGGTTTTATTCTCACAAATTAATATTTATTGCGAATAGTTAAAAGTATGGAGGTCTATGTCAGATAGTAAATATCAATTTCTTCACGCTGGTTCAAATTTACAAACACTATTTTGGCGCTGATACCCGGAAGGATATATTTCCAGTCGCCCTTTTCATTTCTGACGACCGAACCCCAAATTTTGCGTTTCTTCTGGTCGGAAAACACCTCCCAGAACACATGGCCAAAGATGGCGGTCTTCCCCTGAATATAAAATGCCGGAACACGCAAACCCACTTCTATTCTGATATCCTTCATTGGTACAGGACGAAATCGATGCACCTGTAACCGCTCAATAAATAGCTCCGCGTAAATATTATGATCATATTCGAGATCATGAATGTAGCGTTTGACCCCTCGGCCTAATATAATATCATCAAAAACTTCTCTTAATTCCCAATTTCCGATTACAGACATACTTCAACAGCCCTTGAGTTCCAGTTCATGAATAATATAAAAAACAATCACTTATAGCAATATTTGACACAGAAAAGAATTCCGCTAATACGTAAAACAAAAAAACGGAATCCGTGATACAGACTCCGTTTAAAAACTTTGTTGTCGACATCAATTTTTATTCAATCATGATCATTTTTCGTACAAATGATTGCTCGCCTGCATTTAATCTGTAAAAATAAACACCACTGGCTACTTTATTTCCCACCTGATCCAAACCATTCCAGTCAACTTTATATACACCTGCATTTTTCTTTTCATTTACCAGGGTTTTAACACGCCTACCCAGAATATCATAAATCACAATCTCGACCCCGGCTGCACTCTCAATATGATACTCAATGGTTGTCGCCGGATTAAACGGATTTGGGTAATTCTGTTTGAGGGAAAAACTTACCGGATGCGCGGGTGTTTCATCCGTGATGGCCGAAATAATTCCCTGCTCGGGTGTATCTACTTTTTTAGTTGTATAAATGTGAAATTCACCGGGCTGTAAACTGATACCTGCAGTGGTGCTCTCCACAACTATGCTGTCGCCTGAAAAATAATCATACCATGTGCCGGTATTTTGAAAGTTAGGCGCTACCGTGAGCGGCGCGACACCAAAATTTCCAATTATGGTGGCATTCATTGCGCTGTGAGTCAGATTAATTCTTTTTCCCGCGCCGGAAAGCAGATAAGACGCGGAAGTATTCGCGCTTGTAAATACTTCATTTTCCTTGCGGAGTTTAGTCAAAGCTGAATATGTTTTAAAAAGATTTGCCCGATCCTGATTTTGATAATAATCCCATCGAATCGGCTTATTACCAACCCTGCCGTTAAAATCAATGGAGTAATCGTATCCCAATTCACCAAACTGCCAGATCATTTTGGGTCCGGGTAACGTTAGAAAGAATGCAGCTGCCAGTTTTATTCTGTTTAACGCGGTTGGCAGTTCCTGAATATTATAATCACCATAGCTGTTACCATAGGTAAGATTCTTGTACATCAGCCGTTCTTCATCATGGCTTTCCATATAGGTCACCAGGGTCGGATTCGTCCATCCGCGTTCTCTGTAATATCCCCACTTAAAATCCGAATTACTGTTCCACCCCATCGTAGCTTCGTTATAATTATAATTGCTGTTCCCCCAAATCATCATACCGAAATTGGATAATACTTTTTCTTCCGAATTTTCCGCAAAATGTTCCAATATCACATAGGCATCACTTTTAACGGACCAGATCTGATCGGCCATTCGTTTCAGAATATTGATTCTCGACGCGTCATAATACCAACCATCACCGGATGTATTGGTAAATCCTTTTGTAAAATCAAACCGAAAACCATCAATATTGTATTCTGTTAGCCAATACCGGTTGATGCGGTCAACAAGTTTTTTTGTGGCTGGACTTTCATGGTTAAAATCATAACCCCATGAATATGTCGTATTCGGCGATGTCACGTTGTACCATGGATTCTCAGTTGTGGGATTACCGTAATTCCCCTCATTATACAGTCTGACAAACGGCGACTGTCCGTAGGAATGATTCAAAACCATATCCATGATAACAGCAATTCCACGGCTATGGCATTCATCAATAAATATTTTAAGATCATTTTTTGTGCCATAATACTTGTCGGGGGCAAAATAAAACGAGGGATTATATCCCCAGCTTTCGTTATTTTCAAATTCCGTTACCGGCATCAATTCAACGGCGCTGATTCCCAGCCGCTGAAGATAGTCAAGTGTATCGGTCAGGGTTTTATAGTTGTGCGTTTCTAAAAAGTCCCGTAACAGTAGTTCATAAATTACCAGCCCTTCAAGCGCTGGTCTTTGAAAATCATTTACCTGCCAGGAATATTCACTTTGAGCTGTCTGCAACACCGATGTAATTTCACTTGTTTTACCCGCCGGATAGGATTTCAAATCAGGATATGTTTCATTTGTGATATATAGATCATTCCATGGATCCAGTACTTTATCCGTATATGGATCAGCTGTGCGGATTTCGCCATCAACCAGATACTGAAACGCGTATTCATATCCGGGGGACAGACCATCAATGGTCAGCCAGTAATAGACAGAATCGTCATCAACTGTCTCTCTATTCATGAAATACGCATCGTCAATTTTCCAGTCATTAAAATCCCCGACGACATAAATAAATTGCTTGTACGGAGCAAAAATTGAGAGCGACACGGTGTTGTCATCGATATAATTAATTCCATCTTTTATACCGGAAGGGCGTACAGCCTCATTAACCGGAGGATTAATCATAACACTGAAAGCAAGTGAATCGCTTATGCCGGATGTATCGACGGCAACCACGGAAAGACAATTCATTCCGGGGGTCAATTGGTTTGCCTGAATAGGGCATATAAGTGTATCATCTGTCGTACTATCCATCAGATTGCCGTTTGAATATAACCTCAGTTCAGCAAGTTGTGTCTCGATAGTAGCGGCTGTGGCATTTATCTGAAGAGAATCGCTTTCTTCCAGAAATAGCGGTGACCTTTCCGGGAGACCATAGGTGACAGTGATACTCGGATCGATCATCTGGACGGTTATTCCCTTATCGTATAAATCCAGGAATATATCGGCGTTCCCGACATCCTTACCCTCTTTATATGGTGAAACGGCGCTTCTGAACACAAAGGCTAGTTGAAGCACCTTTTCCTGCGCCAGATTGATTCCGTAATACTCATCAATATGACCGATAGACAATTTCC
>JBFXGD010000265.1:0-3765 GCA_050178385.1 Calditrichaceae bacterium | reverse complement strand
TCTAAGACAGGGGAAATCTCTCTGCCGTCGTCTCACTCCTGGAACTTATAAAGGAAAATAAGTTTAAAGAATTCAGACAGGAGTGGTTGAGCGTGATCGGAAAAAATCAGCCGGGAGCGCATCTATATGATAAATTTAAATCATTTGTAAACCTCGAAAAGACTTTTACAAATTATCCTTTAATTTTTATATGTTCTCCGGAGGAAAGAGACCGGCGGATAACAATCGCACAGATTCATACTCATAAAATTCGCGGAGCCGATGTGGTGCTTATTGCCGAAGATGACCCCGAACTGGAAAGGGCCGCCAACGGCAGGCCTCAGGGCAATGAAACATATTATTACAACCTGATACGGCTTCCCAAATCATCCGACAGGAACATTTTTGTCTTCAAGGCTACCGTTTTACTCCAATTACTGGCCTTAAAGATGTCCGTACGCAAAATGAAATATTTGAATCAGTTAAAAGTTGAGACCCACGGTGTTCATCCGGATGTACCAAAAAATGTCTCAAAATCCATAACAGTGGATTGATCGCATTTTTCGGATTTTTGAGTAGGGATGACCCGGCCCGGCCATTGTTACACGGTTGGTGCCCGGTCAAGGCAACCCGTAAACCATCCCAATAGCCGAATCAGTTATAACAATCCTGCTCAAAAGGAATTTGATAGAATCGTTCACTAAATGACATGCAACGTTTCTTCTAAGAAAAATTTATTGCATTTGTTCCCATAATTTTTAGATTATAAAAGAGAATTTTCCCGTTTGCTTATGCCGCCTCGCGGCGTATACCGGATCATTCTTTACAATAATTTATCAGGGGGAATTATGTCTGAAGATTTAACTCCAAAATCATCTTCCCGTCGTAAATTTCTCAAAAGTTTCAGCACCGGTCTGATCGGTACATCAGTATTGGTGCCCATGCTGCCTGCGGCGGCTCATTTACAAACAAAGTCACAAGAAGGTGGCCGTAAAGATGAAGGGAAAAAACTCCTGTCCTTAACGGTAAACGGAAAATCTGTGACCGCGCATGTCAATCCTGAAACTACGCTGGCTGAATTTTTGCGCGAACAGCTTAACATGACCGGGACAAAGGTCGTGTGCAATCACGGTGAATGCGGAAGCTGTACGGTAATACTAAACGGTCAGGCGGTCTATTCCTGTCATATGCTGGCGCTTGACGCTCAGGGAAGCGATGTAATAACTATCGAAGGCTTGATGGACGGTGAAAAACTGCATCCGCTGCAGGAATCTTTTGTTGAAAAAGACGGATTGCAATGCGGATTTTGCACACCGGGACAAATTATGGCAGCGTACGCCCTATTGCTTAAAGTCCCTCATCCCACACGCGATCAGGTTATAGAGGGGATGTCCGGTAATTTATGCCGTTGCGCAGCTTACCCCAAAATCATTGATTCTGTCCTGGACGCGGCTAATAAATAAATCGACACTCCGGTTCATTTTTATAAAAATGAGATATGATTTATTTAAAGCGAGATACTTTGCGCGAATAACTTCTTTATGACTGGAGGCAAAAATGTCATCGCGAAAAATGTTAAAATCAAAGCACTTTTTTGAAGAAGATTTTATCGAAGCAGTCGCCGAAGTGCCGATTGAGAAAATAGAATCCTGGAGCCCGGCGAAAAAATTAAAAATTATTGGGAAACCTGTTTCCAGGATTGACGGTTATGATAAAGTAAGCGGAGCGGCAGGGTACACTTTTGATATCAAATTGCCGGGAATGGTGCATGCAAAAATCCTGCGCTCACCCTATCCCAACGCGCGAATTAAATCGATTGACACCTCGAAAGCGGAAAATTTTAAGGGGGTTCTGGCTGTCATTTCGTACAAGAACACCGAACCGGTAAAATGGTATGCCGATAGTTTTTTATTTGATCCACATGTCAGATATGAGGGCGAAGAAGTTGCCTGCGTCGCCGCTGAAACTGAAGCAATCGCCGGAAAGGCGCTGCGGCTGATCAAGGTCGAATACGAAGAACTGCCTTTTGTGATTCGCGCGGATGACGCCATGAAACCAAACGCGCCCCAATTATACCCTGAAGGAAATATTCTAAGCGGAAAACCGCTGATTTATGAACGGGGGAATGTGGCGAATGGCTTTAATGAAGCTGATATTATCGTTGAAGATACTTTTGAGACCCAGGTGGTTGTCCACAATCCCACGGAAGCGCATTGCAGTGTTGTTAACTGGGACAATGACAAACTAACCGTATGGGATTCAACTCAGGGTATCTTTTCGGTAAGAGACACGATTGCGGACAGCCTTGGTATTCCCGAGAGTAATGTACGGGTCATAAAGAAATATATGGGCGGAGGATTCGGGAGTAAACTTGCCGCCGGTAAATACTCAGTAATGGCTGCATTACTGGCAAAAAAAATCGGCAGGCCGGTAAAAATTATACTTGATCGAAAAGAGATGAATCTCGCTGTGGGTAACAGACCCGATTCTGTTCAGAAACTCAGAATAGGAGTCAAAAAGAACGGAGAAATTACCGCCCTTGATCATTACTCATACGGCGCATCGGGAGCGCATCCAAGCGGTGCCGGTTGCGCCTGGCCCCTGCGGACAATATATAAATGTCCCAATGTCAGAACCGAAGAGTATTCCGTATTTATCAATGCCGGTCCTGGAAGGCCATTTCGGGCGCCCGGGCATGTTCAGGGAGTTTTTGGCTTAGATTCGCTTATGGATGAAGCCGCTGAAAAACTTCAGCTAGACCCGCTGGATTTTCGATTGAAAAAACTATGCGGATGTAGATCAGATGGCGAATATACCCTATACCAGCAAACGGTTAAAAGAATGCTACCTGCAAGGCGCTGAGGCTATTGGATGGAACCGGAGAAAGAAGGCGGGTTCGGAAAGCGGGCATGTTAAAACAGGGATAGGGATGGCTTCGCAGATATGGTGGGGTGGCGGTGGTCCACCCGCTTACGCGACCCTGAAACTGAACCGGGACGGCAGCGCGGAAGTTCTGGCCGGTACCCAGGATCTGGGGACAGGCACCTATACTTTTATCGCGCAGGTCGTTGCTGAAGTTTTGGAAATTCCGATGGATCATATTAGCGCGACACTTGGCGATACGGCAACCACTCCCTATGGACCGTCGAGCGGCGGGAGCACAACCGCGCCATCTATCTCACCGGCGGTAAGAGATGCCGCGGAACAAATGAAGATAAAGCTAATGGAAGCCGTGGGAGCGGAATGGGCGGTTCCGGTTTCAAATCTGGTCTATGAAAAGGGCGGGGTTTTCAGAAAAAGTCAGCAGGACGTGAGAATGACTGTTCCCGATATTTTCAGAAAATTGCGTGAAAGGGTGCTGATAACAACAGGCGCGCGGGAAGCCAATCCCGATGGATACGCCATAAATTCATTTGGAGCCCAGTTCGCGGAAGTTGAGGTTGATACTGAGACAGGAAAAATCAGGGTGAAAAAAATTGTGGCTGCTCATGATATCGGCCGGGTGTTAAACCGGAAATTACTCGAGAATCAATTTCACGGCGGCATGATGCAGGGATTGGGGTATGCGCTGATGGAAGAACGGGTGATCGACCGGAACACGGGGAAAATTTTGACAATCAATCTTCAGGATTACAAAATCCCGACAGTGACCGATACCCCGGAGATGGAAATAATAATTGTGAGTGATGGTGATCCCTTGATCAGTAATACGGGAGTTAAAGGCATTGGTGAACCTGCGATTATCCCTACCGCGGGGGCCATTGCAAATGCGGTTTATAACGCCAT
>JBFXGD010000264.1:0-3786 GCA_050178385.1 Calditrichaceae bacterium | reverse complement strand
GATGAAGTATTTAGAATCCCCTTGTCGGATGTTGAACTAGAACACAGAGAAACGATCGACCGGGTTTTTGTCAATGCTCCTATCTATCGGCGTGCATTGTTATTTTTATTTACTGATTTATTGCCGCTGACTTATGACCAGCCTGGTTCTATTGGAAATCTCAAAATAAATAAATTCTCTAACTGGTATCATTTTAATAAAGTTGAAGGACATTTTCTGGGGCTGGAATATCAAATATTAAACAATGACCCTTTTAATATTTTCGCGCGAGGTGGATATTCCTTTGAAAGAGAGACAATATCTTATGACATAAGAAGCAGGTACAAGGGGTTAAAATTACAGATTAAAAACCGCATTAATAGTTTGGGTGGTTTTGATTACAACAAAACCGGACAATCGCTTTCAGCCCTTTTTTCACATGAAGATGATATGCATTATTATCATTCCGTCGAGAATTCGATTTATTATACACATGATCTTTTCTCAAGCTTTAGTGCCGAAGTTGGTTTTGTGTTTGAATATCAAAGACCTGTAAAAAATCGAACTGATTTCAGTATTTCAAACAACAGCAAATCCTATCTGCCAAACTTTCAAATTCAGAGATATCACAATAATAAAGCAGGAATAACAATAAATTACATTGAGAATCATGATTACATAAATAATCATCCTGTTCTCTATCATGGCGAAGCATTTACGAATTTCTCGATCAGTTATTACCGTCAGGATAAACCGGTACTGGAGGCAACAGAAGACAGGACGATTATTAATTTCGATCTCCGCCATTTCCAACCTGTTATATATCCCATGTCAGTTGACTTCAAATTAAACTGGCATAAGCAAGATAAATCGGAATATATACATGAAATGAATTTTATCAACCGAAAAAAGACCATTTTTGAAAAGGAAAGTTCATTGGAATACTTTACTTTCGATAATTATGATTTCTATGTAAGGAATTATTTACATCTGACGTGTGACCTGACACTCTTCAATCTTCCCCGGCTTTATACGCTAAAAATGTCTGTCGGAGGTTTTGCTTCGTATCTTAAGCCGTATAGTATTCCATCATTCGAAACAACATATTTCGAGGCATTGGATGAAGAACTATGGGAATATGGCATGGCGGTTAAATCCATATCTGTCCTTAATTTATACATTGTTACAAATAACCTGTCTGACAATAAGATATATTTCCGGCTGAAGATGGATTTATAGTATTATTTCCGGAGGATGGGAATAATCCAAACTATTCAAAACTATTTATTCATGCTATACATTGCAGTTAAAACTAATTTCATCAACCATTAAAGACAGACCGAAAAGGGAGAATTTAAGACATTACTATAATTCGGCAACTGAAATACCATAGCTCGTAAAAAGTTTTAGCAATAGAACTAAATTTCGAACGTATTGATTAAATACGGCATCTCCTAAAAATCAATCTCTATCCCCACAGGACAGTGATCCGATCCCATGACCTCGTTCAGAATAAACGCGTCTTTGACCAAAAGCGCGTGTTCCCGGTCAATAAAAAAATAATCGAGGCGCCAGCCGATGTTTCTCTGCCGAGCGCCGAACCGGTAGGTCCACCACGAATAGTTTTCCGGCTCTTCATTTTTCTCGCGGAAAGTGTCCACATAACCGTGTTCAACAAATTTGTCAAGCCAGGCGCGTTCGATGGGTAAAAATCCCGATGTGTTTTCATTGGCCTTTGGATTTGCCAGATCGATTTCCTTGTGAGCGGTGTTAAAATCACCACATGAAATGATCGCTTTGCCAGTCTTCCTCAGATTTTCGGCGTGATCCAGGAAGGAATCATAGAAGCGCATTTTATAATCAAGTCTTTCCTGATCCCGTTGCCCGTTTGGGAAATATATATTGTACAAGTAAAATTTTTCAAACTCCTGCAGTATGATTCTGCCTTCGTTATCAAATTCGTCTATTCCGAAGCCATGTTCTGACTCCGCGTAGGGAACTCTTGAAAAGGTGGCCACTCCGCTGTAGCCGGCTTTTGTCCGGGCGGAATTCCACTCAATTTTATAATCATTTATGTCAGAAAACAGACCTTCAACCTGTTCACTGGTGGCTTTGACCTCCTGCAGGCAGACAATATCCGCGTCATCTTGCGTAAACCAGTTCATAAAACCATTGCGATGAGCGGCCCGAACGCCGTTCACATTCCAGGAAATAAGACGCATACTTTACCTTATGGTTGATTGAAGATTTTCATTATGTGTTAATGATATTTATGGAAAAGTCAGTCTCACAACTCAAAGGCATCATCCACTTCTATTTCCATCCTCAAAAAGGAGGTACTAAACGTTTTACCCTGAGCGTCGTGTTTAAGCGTCAGAGTCCCGCCGCCTCCCAATGCGTTGTGAAGAAGAAAATTAAGCGCGCCGATATTCTCCATTTCGAACCGCTCAACTTTTCCCCTTACCATGTCTCCATAATGCTCTTTTACTCTTTCTACCGTGAGCTGAGATTTTAAAATTTCATAATATTCCGGTTTAAAAGCGATAATGCCGACATTGGCGGTATCACCCTTGTCGCCGGAACGGGCATGAGCCAGTTTTACTAATTGAATTTTTTTCATAGTGTTATTTATTCCCGGGATTTTAAAAAATATATTCTTGATGTTCGGAATGGCAGATTTTACTCCGCATTACCAATTCTTTTTTCATTTTTCTTTTATCTTTTTTCTTAGCTACGAAACTTCCATGGTTAATACTTTTGGTTTGACCATTTCCTTTTTTAACAAAGCCGGCCAGAAGGCGATAACTTCCCGTACTCTCGGTCGCCCGTCCCCAAACCCTGTAACTGTCGGCGGGCCGGTCAAAACCAGCGGGATTACTTCTCGGGAAAATGCGTTCATGTCTTTAAAATTATGACCACTGACCCCAAACTGAAATATCACTTCATTTGGATCTTCAATCTGCGGCGCGGTTGATCCGTGACAGGAATTATAACCCAAAAATTCTGTATGGATTTCGTCAAATTTAAGACCAAGATGTTCAAGACGCTTACGCACAATGTCATCGGCTTTTTTGGCTTTTTCAAGAGCTTCGGGCCAGGCATATGTTAAACGTCCGATGCAGGTATAGCCGTCAAAATATGAGATGGAAACTTTATAAAATTCAGTGTCCGGATACCCTTTGATATCATAAACGCGGACACGGTCCTTGCCTTCCTGCTTCAGACGAATGGATGTGAAATCCGCGACCACATCAGGTGTGATATATTCCTTTGGATCGCCAAGTTCGTAAACAAGCTGTTCTTTTATCGTCTGTTCACTTACCATTCCGCCCAGTGATTCGTGTTTTGTAATGACAAGATGCCCGTCGGGATACGCTTCGACGATCGGAAAGCCGATCCTTTCCATATTTGGCACGTCTTTCCAGCCCGCGAGAAAATTCCCGCCGCTGGCCTGCGCTCCGCATTCGTTGATATGACCGCCCACCACCCCGGCAGCAAGTTTATTCCATTCATTTGCTTTCCAGCCAAATTCATAAATCATCGGCGCGAGACTGATGCCGGTATCGGTCACCCGGCCCGTGACAATAATCTGCGCGCCTTCTTTTAGTGCTTTAACAACCGGTTCCGCTCCCAGATAAACATTCGCGCTCGAAACACGGTCGCGCACTTTTGACAAAGGATCGCCGGTTTCCATATTTTTCATGGCGTTTCCTGAGGCGATCAGGCCATCGAGCTGATTCAGGATGTCATCGCCATAAACAGCGGCAATCTTAAGACCGGTATAGCCCATGCGCTGAGCAATATCCT
>JBFXGD010000263.1:0-3835 GCA_050178385.1 Calditrichaceae bacterium | reverse complement strand
GTCGCGGCGGTTCAGGCGGCTGTCGATGCCGGCTCCGAAGTGATTGAGCGGAAAGGCCTTCTGGTCGAGAAAATTGTTATTCCGTCCCCCAGGCCGGAAATAGTTTCCGAATTTATTTGATCAATTTTACATCGTTTCACTCTTCTCTGTGTACAAGTTCCGGTGAAAACGCCGGCAAACAAATTGAAATGTAATCGGCGGGTTCATTAAATGGATTGGAATAGCGTACACGGGCCCCTTTCTTGATATAAATCGATTCTCCGGTCATTAATTCAATAGTTTCTCCGTCGATTTCGATCATTTTTGAGCCGGAAATCATCAAGGTTATCTCATCAAATTCGGGACTTTGGTGGGGTTCATTCCATCCCGGCGGAGCGATCATATGAGCTATGCTGTATCCCTTTTCACCCGTGCTGGCGCGGCCAAAATGCTCGTCAATGATTTTATCATCTTCAGTAGGGACTCTAAAGGGGTTTGATTGTTTGAAATAATTTTTCATCCTATCTTCCTGTTCAATTTAGTAGTAACATTCATTTATGGATCATACATTCAGAAATTATTTTTGTCAAATTTCTTTTTTCATGTAAATCCAAATCGCCTTATATTATTTCTTTATCAGAGCAAAGGGAATTGATACAAGATGCAGACGAGTTTATTTGATGACCAGAATGTTTTAAAGATCACCTATCAAAATTGTTTGAAAGAGTTTAAAATGCGGGAAGCTTTGGATACCCTTGAAAAATGGCATGTCACTTCCGCGGGATGTTCAAAAATTGAAGGGAAAATTCATGCCATAAGCGGGTTGCTAAAGCTGAGTGAGCAATACAGACGTCATTCATTGATTTTTCTTGCAAATATAAAAGTAAATCTGAATGAACAGAATTTCCTCCTGCCTCTTTTTGAAGACAGACAACTACTGGAGCGAGGGATCTCTCTTGGCATATTTTCACGGCTCCAAGGTGATGCATATGATTTTATTGTACCGGGACTTCATCCGGCTGAAATTTTTATTGAATTTAACGCGTATGATAATGCATTAAGCAGCGCTAAGAAGTATCTGGCAAAAATGGGGGAGCACCCTTTTATCCGGCAGTTGGAGGGCTATGCGTATTATAAAATGGGTGATGAGAAGGCGGCTCGGACTTCATTTACTTACGCGCTTTTTAATGATCCGCTCATGTGCAGCGGGGATTATATGTATCCTGTTGACTACAAGAATAAAATAGATTACTTAACTCAGACGATGAATAAAAAAGAACTGGCCTGGATTAAATTTCCCTTTGATTTATGGATGGACGGCAAAACTTATATTGCTTCTGACGCGTATCATTATGAAGCGTATCTTAAGGAGAAATTAAGGGCAGAGCGTTCTTCTGCATTGCTTGAACCAATGAGCAATGTGCGTTATTTTTGCAGGTTATTATATCTTGCGGAAGCTGTGCGCCTGAGATCAGGCCGAAAGAACGAATCCGAAGAATTAATTGAGATCCGCAGGGAAATGCAGAGAATAAATCCGGATCTATTTAAACGGTATTTGGGAGTTTTAAACACGTTTGGCAATTAGACGCGTTATTCTGGTTTTTTTAGACAATAAATTAACAGCGGAGAGAGTATGCTTAAATGGTTCATCATACTTATGGCGGGGGTACTCGTGTTAAATAATTCAGATTCTGCGCACGCGGAAGAACCCGAATTTTTTCCATATGCCTGGCAGGAAAAAGTGTTGGATAACGGGCTGAAAATATTAGCTGTTCCGATGGAAAACAGCACGCTGGTCTCATATTATTCGGTTGTCAGAACAGGTTCACGGGATGAATGGGAACCGGGTCATTCGGGATTTGCTCATTTCTTTGAGCATATGATGTTCAGGGGGACAAAAAATTTCCCGGGGTCAGTTTATGACAGTATCGTTACGACACTTGGAGCGGATGCCAATGCTTACACCACGGATGATTATACCGCGTATCACCTTACCTTTGCTCCGGAGGATCTTGAACGGGTTATTGAAATTGAGAGTGACCGCTTTCAGTATCTCGATTATGCCGAGGCAGAATTTAAGACGGAATCCGGCGCTGTTTACGGAGAATTCAGGAAGGGCCGGGTGAATCCCTGGAGCGTACTAAATGAAACTATTATGAATACGGCCTTCGACAAGCATACTTATAAACATACGACCATCGGTTTCGAAGCGGATATTGCCGCCATGCCGGGAATGTACGAATACAGCAGGAACTTTTTTAAACGTTATTACCGCCCTGAAAACGTGGTTATCATTATCGCAGGGGCCATTGACTCTGAGAAAATATTCGCGCTTGCGGAAAAATATTATGGAAACTGGGAACAAGGCTACGTAAATCCCGCTATTCCCAAAGAGCCGCTCCAAAAGAAAGAACGCTATGTTGAAGTAGATTTCAAGGGCAAAACGCTTCCGGTCATCGATATTGGCTATAAAGGCGAGGCGTTTGCGCCTCAGGACCGCTTGTACGCGGCTATGCACATTCTTGGTGAACTTGCATTTGGTCCAAACAGCGATCTTTATAAAAAATTAGTTATACGAGAACAAAGGCTGCAATTATTTGGATATGATTATACCTATAATCGTGATCCGCGTCTGTTCGAAATTTATGCTATGATCAAGAGTGAAGATGATATACAATCTGTCCGAATGGAAATTGACGAAACAATCAATCAGTTTAAAACTCAGCCTGTGAATGAACAAAAACTGAATGAGTTAAAAGACCGCCTGAGATATGATTTTTTAATGAGACTCGATACCCCGGACCGGGTCGCCGGTTCTCTTGCCAGATTTGCCGCGCTTAGCGGCGGGATAGAAGTGATAGATCAGCTATTCGGTACTTTTCAACAGGTTACCGCTTCTGATGTAATGGAAGCCGCCCGGGAATATTTCGTGAATGAAAGAAGGACAACGGCTCTGCTGAGGGGAGGAAAATAGCATGTTAAAACGGATAAATATTATCACACTGACTATAATTATACTGATTAGCGGAGCTTGTACGATGCAGTCAAATAAAACAGTAGAGTTACCGGTTGAATCAGACCCGACGGTTTCTTTGCGTGTTTGGATCAAAACCGGTTCACAATATGATCCGGCGGGTAAAGAAGGACTTGCGTATATTACGGCAAAAATGATTTCGGAAGCATCAACCGTAAATTATAGCTATGAAGAGATTCTCGAGAAATTATTTCCGTTAGCCGCGGAATACGGAACGACCATCGATAAAGAACAGACCGTTTTTTACGGACGGGTTCATAAGGATAAATTATCACCTTACTATTTGCTCTTTAAACAAGCATTGCTGGAACCGGCCTTCAGGCAGGAGGATTTAAACCGAATCAAAGATGATGTCCTTAATACACTTCAGCGATCATTGAGATACAACGATGATGAAGAATTGGGGAAAGCGGCACTGAATCAGATGATTTTTTCGAATACGCCTTACAATCATGATGAACGGGGTACGGTCGAAGCTGTAAAATCCATAACGGTTGAAGATGTCAAAGCATTCTATCATAAATATTTCAATCGTGAAAATGTTGTTCTGGGAATTGGCGGAGGTTATACACCTGAATTTAAAGAACAGGCAGAGAGCGATCTTAAAAACCTTCCCGCGGGAAGTGCCGCTCCAAAAGTGCTGATCAGTCCGGAGAAGAAGACAGGCCTCCATGTTCTGTTGGTGGAAAAAGAGGTGGTTTCCACCGCTATCAGTTTTGGCTATCCATTGTATGTTCTGCGGGGTGATAAGGATTTTTACGCTCTCGCCCTGGCAAATTCTTGGCTGGGAGAGCATAGAAATTCAAGCAGTCATCTGTATCT
>JBFXGD010000262.1:0-3846 GCA_050178385.1 Calditrichaceae bacterium | reverse complement strand
GCCCTGGAAGGCAGATTATTGGATGGCGCCTTTGAATGGCTGAGAGAAGAACTTGCATCCCGCGGATTTGACAAATCGAAATTTAATTTTCCTGATAACCTGAAACTACCCGCGGTCCGGCAGTCACAAGGGCAGCCGTTCAGGATAGAAATTGCAGCGGCTTTTGAGGAGCAAGCCAAATATTTCAGCAATGCGGATTTAATCCTTAAAGAAGTGCTAAGGGAATTTGATGGTTCTTCAGAAGTGCGGTGCTGGTCCCATCATTTTGATATCGCCTCGCTGCTTACCGTGGACAAAAAAACGGGAAAGTCTATCGGCGTTGGTCTGTCACCAGGTGATGACAGCTATAACGGACCGTATTTTTATGTGACACCGTGGCCGTATCCGGATGAGAAACTAGTCGCTGGTCATGATCTTTCCGGGGGAGGATTCTGGCATACAAAAGGCTGGATCGGAGCGGTTCTGCCGGGCTCTGAGATTGTGAAGGAGAATTCCCAGGAAGCCCAGATCATAAAAAATCTTCTTTTTCTTGAAAGCGCAATTAACGCCTGTTTTAAAATTCTTGCATCCTAATAAATTATTGAGATTCCTTTTTAATGTTGAGACTTGACAATGTAACAAAGTCGTATGCAAAAACGACAGCGGTAGATTCAATAAACCTGGAAATTAAACCGGGTGAAACAACTGTTTTGATTGGCCCAAGCGGCTGCGGTAAATCGACTATTTTGCGGCTTATGATCGGATTGATTAAACCGGATACCGGAATGGTGTACTTTGCGGATCAAGAGTTAACACGGGATAATATCCGGGCCGCGCGTCTCAGGATGGGATATGTCATTCAAGATGGTGGATTGTTTCCGCATTTAACAGCCCGCGATAATATTATGATCATGTCAAAATATCTGGGGTGGCACAAGAAAAAGACGGATGAGCGTCTGTCGGAACTTACAGCGCTTTCACAATTCCCTGAAACCGGGTTAGACCGTTATCCGGTTCAGCTTTCAGGGGGACAAAGACAGCGCGTCAGCCTGATGCGGTCGCTGATGCTCGACCCGGATATTCTGCTCCTGGACGAACCACTGGGGGCGCTTGATCCGATGATCCGTTCAGATTTACAGGAAGATCTGCGAAGTATTTTTAAAAAGCTGAATAAAACGGTTGTTATGGTAACTCATGATATGGGTGAGGCTGGTTTTTTTGGCGATACAATTGTCCTGTTGCGCAAGGGGGAGATAATTCAGACAGGTAGTTTTCAGGAACTGTTCACCTCGCCATCAGATCCGTTTGTCACCCGGTTTATAAATGCACAGCGTTCTCCATTAGAGAAAATTCAAAAATTGTAAGGTGATTATATTGTTTGGAAAAACGCTCATAGCAGTAATCATTTTAATCTTATTCTGTATTCCGGTTTTTGCCGATGCCAGTCAGAGTGGACAGGTCGTAATTGGATCAAAAAAATTTACCGAATCGGTTGTTTTAGGTGAAATCGTGAACCAGATGTTGCAAAGCTCTGATGTGAATTCTGAACACAGGAAAGAACTTGGAGGTACACGAATTCTGTGGAATTCATTACTAAATGGAGAAATTGATATTTATCCAGAATACACAGGAACGATTATGGAGGAAATATTAAATAATGAGAATATATCCAATTTACAGGAACTCAACCCCTTTTTAAGAAAATTCGGGGTAGGAATGACACGTTCGCTGGGTTTTAGTAATACCTATGCGATAGGCATGAGAGAAGTGACGGCAGATAACTTGAAAATACGGTCAATTTCTGACTTAAAAAATTTTCCTGATTTAAAAGTTGGTTTTACGAATGAGTTCATGGACAGGGGCGACGGCTGGCCCGGGTTGCGCGGTCATTATCACCTGCCGCAGAAAATGGTCACAGGGTTGGATCATGATCTGGCTTATAAAGGTTTGAATAGCGGTTCCATACAGGTAATGGATTTATATTCAACCGACGCTGAAATCGCCCATTATAATCTCCGGGTTTTGAAGGATGATCTGCATTATTTCACCGATTATAAAGCGGTGCTTCTGTATCGCCTGGATCTTGATAAAAGAGTTCCGGATATAATTGGGATCTTACAAAAACTCGAAGGCAGGATTTCAGAAAATGACATGATTCATCTGAACAGCCTTGTCCGGATTGATGGAGTTCCGGAAGAGAAAACGGCAGCGGAATTTGTCAGCAAAAACATGGGAATCGATACAAAGATAGTGACGGAAACAATATATGACCGCATAAGCCGGCATACCTGGGAGCATTTGTATTTGGTGATTATATCTCTGTCTGCCGCAATTCTTGTATCAATTCCGCTCGGTATCGCGGCAACCGCCAATGCCAGAATTGGAACAGTAATTCTGGGCGCTGTGGGAATCATACAGACGATCCCTTCGTTGGCTTTGCTTGTATTTATGATCCCGTTGTTGGGTATCGGAGGACCGCCGGCAATCGTCGCTTTGTTTTTGTACAGCCTCCTGCCGATTGTCCGGAATACCTATACGGGTATCCATGATATTCCCGGCCCGATAAGTGAATCTGCCCGCGCGTTGGGTTTGCGCCGGTTGACCAGGCTTTGGAGAATTGAATTGCCTATGGCCTCCGCTTCAATTCTTGCGGGCATCAAAACATCGGCGGTGATCAATATTGGAACTGCCACACTGGGCGCGTTGATCGGTGCGGGTGGATACGGGCAGCCGATTCTAACGGGAATAAGGCTTGATAATACGGGTTTAATCCTGCAGGGGGCAGTTCCGGCGGCCTTACTCGCTCTGATGGTGCAGTGGGGATTTGATCTGGCGGATCGTGTATTGATACCAAAAGGGCTGAGAATTAAGGCTAGTGAATAAATAAATACTGTGAGATTTAAGGAGATTGGCTGATGGTAACGGCGGTTATGAAGAATAGATTTAAACTGATTACATCAGATCGGGAAAGTACGGCAAATGAATTTGCAGAGGATGTGATAAAGGGACTTACGGGCATACCTAAAAGATTACCGAGTCTGTATTTTTATGACAAAGAAGGATCGCTGCTTTTTGAAAAAATATGTGACCTGCCCGAATATTATCTTACAAGAACTGAAACAGAAATCCTGAATGAGTACGCGGATGAAATTTCATCAAAATTTGATGAAGATATAATGTTGGTGGAATTAGGCAGCGGAAGTTCGTCGAAAACGCGAATTTTGATTGAATCATTTTTACGGCGGTTTGGAAATATCTGCTATTATCCGGTTGATGTCTCGCGGACGATGCTGGAAAGCAGCTCAAAAGCTTTGTTGAAAGACTATCCCGGTCTGGAAATTACGGCTGTCGCCGCCAGATACAGGGAAGGGCTAACCCTGCTGAAAAAATATTCCGACCGGCCAAAACTGATTCTCTGGCTGGGATCAAGCATCGGTAATTTTGACCATAAAGAATCTATCGGGTTTTTACTTCGTCTGCGGGAAAGCATATCTTCACGGGATTCTCTGATTGTTGGGGCCGATCTTCGGAAAAGCGGAAACATACTTGAAAAAGCATACGATGACAGTCAGGGAGTGACGGCGGCATTCAATTTAAATATCCTGAAAAGAATAAACAGAGAGCTAAACGGGGATTTTAACCCAGGGAATTTTCGCCATTTTGCGCATTATGATGAGAAAGCGGGCCGGGTGGAAATGCACCTGGTAAGTAAAATTGATCAATCGGTTCATGTCGGCGGGAATAATTTTTCATTTAAGGAAGGTGAAAGTATCTGGACTGAGTCATCATACAAGTATCATCTGAATGAATTTGCTGAAATTGCCGATAGAGCCAGTTTTGGAGTTGAGAAAGTCTGGCTGGAAAAAA
>JBFXGD010000261.1:0-3909 GCA_050178385.1 Calditrichaceae bacterium | reverse complement strand
TTGAGAAATTATATTTTTCATAAAACAAATTTATCTCTTTTTTTAAGAAAGAACAAGGCATAATTATCTCTTTTTTAGAGATAGAATTTAGTTTCAATAGATTTAAACGTAATCAAGGGATTGCTCGCCCTCAGGCATGAAAATGAAATATACCTTTTTATTCTGAATTCCGACTTCTGTCTTCTGACTTCTGTTTTCATGGTAAACCCGTTATAATCAGAACCTATTTATTGTATTGCCAAATATAAAATCGGGTGATAATTCGGATTATGTCATAAAGTTTCTCCCGTTAAATCCGGAAAAGAAAGATATCGCATGACAACAAAACCAGACATCCAATATACACCTGAAGAATATTTGAAAACAGAAAGAGGATCGCCATATAAAAGCGAATACTATAACGGTGAAATTTTTGCTGTGACTGGCGCCAGCCGAAAACACAATCTGATTGTTGTCAGCATTGCATCCGGGCTGTATCAGCAATTGCGAAACAGGGGATGTGACGTGTATTCCAATGATATGCGTGTCAAGGTGCCGGCAACCGGCCTTTTTACATATCCGGATGTTGTTGTGGTGTGTGGTAATCCCAGATACAATCCATGTGGAACTATATTCCCGTCAGCCCGATGGGTCCTGGCGGTTCACAGAATTTCTCAGATCTGAAGATGAATTTGAATTGCGCTCGGCAGGATGTCGTTTAAAGCTGGAAGATATCTATGAAAAGGCAATGGGTTAACGCTCTATTTGGAAAACCCGAACAGAACCTCTTCTATCTCTTCCTTTATGGGCCGCAGGGATTCCAGTGAGACTCGGGATGTGGCCAATTTATCCATTATCGCCTGTTTTTGATCCACACCAATTGTAAATAACCATTCTTTTTCAGCAAGCCGTTGCAATTCAATATCGCCCAGCATCGACAGCAAGTCATCAGCACGTTCTGCCCGACAGATCACCTCGTATCCTTTAATCCGACGCGGCATTTGGCTCAGGCTGCCGGACCAGACCACCTGACCGGATTTGATCAATACAATCTGGTCACACAGTTTTTCGACATCAGCCAGAATGTGGGAACTGAATAAAATGGTTTTGCCGGAATGCTTCAAGTTCAGAATCAGTTGGGTGATCTTGTACCGCCAATACGGGTCCAGTCCACTCATGGGTTCATCCAGAATCAGAATCTCCGGATCATGCAGCAGTGCCTGAGCAATACCAGCCCGCTGCAATTGCCCTTTGGAAAATGACCGCATGGTCTGTTTTTTTCGATCTTTCAGCTCCAGTTGTTCAAGCAGGTCATCGATTCGATGCTGAACCTGACGGGTTTTCATACCGGAAAGACCGGCCATCATGGTCAGCCATTCTCCCAATTTCAAATAGGGATAAATATATTGTGCTTCTGTCAGGAGGCCAATAGATATTCGGGATTTGGCTTCAGATGAGGGATTACCATTAATCAAAACATTTCCGGATTCCGGCGCAATCAGCCCGGCTGCCAGCTTGATGGTGGTTGTTTTTCCCGCGCCGTTCGGGCCAATCAGTCCGACAACGGAATTGTAAGAGACCCGAATAGAAATATCCTGCAACAGTGTCTTGGATGTCATCCAGAACCCCTGCCGAACAGAATAAGCAACATGACGCCATTCCAGTGCCGCATCATTCATGCTTTAGCATCTCCTGAAGCTTTTCCATCAATATTTTTTTCTGTTTTTCATCCTTCACCTGATTGAGAGATTCATGGATAAAACGTAGTGCCAGTTCTCTCTGCCCCGCTTTCGTTGCCAGAGTAGCGGGTAATCTTGATAAATATAGCGGGGCGCCTGGTAACATTGCTGCATGCCTAAATGTTTCTGCTGCTTCTATCAGATTATGATTAATATGCCATTGGTAATATCCTTTAAAAAACCATAATTGCCAATCATCTGGAAACTGCCGTAGCCCCTTATTAATGATATAGAATCCCTCTTCAGCAGATTCAGCTTCCGTCGGCAAAAGGGTTGCCCCAAAAAAATATGGGAATTCCCATTTTGGGGATAAATCTGTAATAACATCCAGTAAATGAACCAGATAGGGATATTGACGATCAGACATCGCATGAAATCCAAAATAGTAGGCGGTTCTCATCCATAAAATATCAGATATGAAGGAAGGATCAGAAGGGGAAAGCAGCTTAATTAGTGATGGTTGAAGTGGAACATATATAACATCTTGATGGTATTTGGCAGGCAAGTAATGAGATATTGAAAGATTGAATTTTCTATCTGACAAATCAGCTTGAAGGAAACAAATAAAAAAAAAGAAAACTGCAATAAAAGCTATAGTAACTTTTCGTTCAATCATTGTGAGCAACCATTTGTCGTATTGATCATAACATGGTCCTGATTGATGCTCCAAGCATCGCCTTTTGGACCATCTATCGCTGTGGCGGTGAATGTGTTACCGTTCCCACCAGCTTCGTACGTATATAGCTGATCACCTCTTAAACTAAAGCTTATGGCTGCAAGCGTTGTTGAATAGACACCATGCTCTCCAAAATAAGCTACTTGGGCTTTAAAAATTGTTGATAGTGAGGATTTGGCTTCACTTTGTTTAGCAAAACAATCATAATTAATAAATATAGCTATAGCTATTGATGAAAGAAGACCAACTATAGCAACCACAACCATCAATTCAATTAGAGTGAAAGCTTTGATAGATGATATATTTTTTGTTATGGCTTTGATCATTATTAATGCCATAAAGCCAGTTAAGTTAAAAAAGATCAACCTATGCGTTTAGCCGTTTAGCTGATGCCAAAGAACCAAGTCGGGCATCAGCTAATGAGGAATGAACATATGGCAATAGCTAATCGCACAGGTCGCATTATCTTACACTTCAACAAATCGCTATATTGATAAAGGTGAATTGTTGAAGCATAAATATTTAAAAAATAATCAAATCAGCCACCGCTGCAAACATTACTAGAATTTGACAAGTCTCCCGCATCGGTGATTGTCCATTCATCTCCATTCACTCTGCCTACTGTTCCTTCCGCTGTCGCACCAAAAGAAGTAGCATCTCCCTCTATGTCATATGTATAACGTTGATTTGTCCCTTTTACAGCAAATCCAATATTGTCTTTACTATTGCTGTACAAATTATGTTCAGCAAAATAAGCTTCTTGAGCAGTTCGTATATTCCCCAAATTCGCTTTCGCCTCACTCTGCTGAGCCTTGCACTGATAGTTCATGAAGTTGGGAATGGCGATGGCGGCCAGAATACCGATGATGGCAACGACAATCATGAGTTCGATCAGGGTAAAACCTTTTTCATTGGATGTTCTGAATTTCTTGAGCATGGTAAATCCTCCTGAATTAAGTGATGAGTAAATGAAACATGAAATGATACGAATAAAACACAACCGGGAAAACCTTACTGTAAACCGTGTTTGTTGAAAAACTGGACCACCAAAATACATTTTTTCCCTGTGGCCGGTTTCTATGCAATGATAATGCCATATGCAACAATTCAACCTGCGTGCAATACCCCGACTGGTAAATGCCGTAACAGGGCAATAGCAGTATGCTGCAAGAAAACAATTTTTGTCATATTTGACTATTTTTTGGCAGGAAGTTGTTATTCACGCTTGGCGTGAATACAACAATACCTTTTGAATGTTTTGGAAATGCCTTTCTTGATGTGCTGGAGGGCGATTTTTCGAAGATAGTCACTCAGTGCCGCTTTGCCGCAGTCAAAAGATTTTCGATCGCGCCGACAGAGAAGGGCCTCAATCCGGAGCATCTATAGACGTTTCTTGTGTATCCGGAAGGCCATTTTCAGGCCTTCATTCGGGGCTGGTTGTTGTTCGATGGCATCGGAAAAATTTTTTTGCGGATTTGCCGGTCTGATAAATGACCTTCAACACACTGTCAAGCG
>JBFXGD010000260.1:0-3915 GCA_050178385.1 Calditrichaceae bacterium | reverse complement strand
CGGTTACCGGCGATGGCGGGACAGATTCTGAAACTAAAACCGATTATATAACGGTGTATGCTCCCATCACGGCGGATTTCAGCGGAACACCGGTATCGGGGGATGCCCCTCTGACTATTGACTTTACAGATCTATCAACCGGTGATGTAACGGACTGGTCATGGGATTTTGGGGATGGAGGAACTTCAGGAGTTCAAAATCCATCCCATGAATACTCTACAGCAGGTACATACACGGTATCACTCACAGCATCGAATTCCTGTGACAGCGATGTTATTTCAAAAACGGATTATATAACTGTTACCGATCCGCCCTGTAATGCGCCGTTGGCTGATTTTACCGGAAGTCCTCTTTCCGGAACCTCGCCTCTTACGGTAACATTTACAGATAATTCTACAAATAGTCCGACTTCGTGGAGCTGGGATTTTGGAGATGGAGGCACTTCTTCCATACAAAATCCGACTCATGAGTATGCAAACAGCGGTAATTATACGATTGAACTAAGTGTAAGTAATAGCTGTGGTTCAGATGTTGTAACAAAGACGAATTATATCAGCGTAAGCGAACCGACTGCCAATGAAATGCATATAGGCCAGCTTTCTGTTTCCGTGCAGTCCACGTGGATTTTCAGACGGGGTAAAGCGGATATTAAAATAGTGGACAGCGGCGGGGCTGCTGTTGCCAGCGCTTCAGTCAGCGGAAAATGGTCAGGTAAAGCGACCGATTCAGACAATGTAACAACGGGATCGGATGGGACTGCGGTGGCTTATTCAAATTGGACTACCGGAGCAGGGACTTTTACGTTCTGCGTCAATGGTGTATCAAAATCCGGGTGGACCTATGATCAGAGCGCAAACGTAGCCACATGCGCCGGTTCGGACGGAAGTACATCAGGAACTGAAATCGTCGCGAATGCCACCCTGGATGAAATAGAAGGAGAACTTGGTTTTAAACTGGCCACCAATTCACCAAATCCTTTTAATCCAACGACAACAATATCATTTGTAGCGCCTGTAGAGTCATTTGTCACCGTTGAACTGTATAACATTTTAGGACAAAGGGTAAATACAATTTTAAACGGACCGGTTTCAGCAGGGATAAATTCAGTTACATGGAACGGTGATGACGCAACAGGACAACTGGTGAGTTCCGGGTTTTATTTTTATAAAATTACTTATGATGGAAAACATTCAATTATAAGTAAAATTCTGATGATAAAATAAGATTCGGATTTTTAGAAAAAATACGGGGGGATGGTATTTCCCATCCCCCCGTTTTATTTTTTAAGGCAGATATTTTACTGATTTCCGGCCATCATCCATCAAATAAACCAACATTTCCAGACTGGCGGAATTGGGAATGGAGAAGGCGCATACTCCGTCAATACGGTTTCTCGGCTCAATGGAAATCTCCTTCATCAAACCGTTCTGAAATTTTTCCGTTTGAGTTATATCAATCGAATATTCATTTTTTTCGGTGTCAGTCAACTTCAGATTAGCCGGGCGGAAAGTGATGCTCATGCCTGTATTGTTAACCGCGGTAAGATCCATCAATAGAAGACTTCCGTTCTTTTTCATTGCTACGATACTGAATGGAAGGTCTTTGGTAACGTCTAAAATGCTCATTGTCTGCTGGCGGGCCAGTTTAAGATTCTTTTTTGCATCCTTGTTTTCAGGATTAAAAGAAACGGCCCTGGCCAGATATCTCTCCGCAGTCAGAAACAGATCGCCGTTTGTTTTTTCTTTTTTAGCCTGTTCAAAAAATTTGATCCCCTTCTCATACATCTCTTTAAAATTCTGCTGTTTAACCGCAGATAGCAATGAATCGGCAGATTGATTCTCCGGATAATTATCAAGCGCTACTTCGAGATTTTCGAGCATTTTGGTAAAATACTGTTCTTTTTGTATTTCATTGGTTGGTTTTGCTTTATTATAGGCCTCGGCAAACTTAAACAATAGCATGCTGTACTGCTTCTTAAATTCAGGGCTTGTCTCACCGGCAGGCACAAGACGTTCACCACGCTCAAAATTCCCAGAAAAAGAGTCGATATTTTTTGTCCGCTTATAAAGCATTAACCCTTTTTGCATATAAGTCAATGCGATTTTTTCATTAATTTTTGCATTTTCAGGTTGATTTTTTTTAACTTCCAGGTAGTGTGTTCGCGCCTGATCAAACTCTCCGCTTGCGAAGGCAGCATCACCTTCAGCTTCGGGGTTACTTCCGCACCCGAACAACATAAAGCTGATTGACGAGGCGAGAAAAAAAACGATCCATGATCTCATCCTTTTCTCCTGTATTTTTTGTGTTAAATTTAGAGTGGACAAAAATATACCAATGCAATTTAAATAAAAATATTCTTAAATAAAAATATTTATGAGATTAGACCATGAAGATAACCGTACTTGGCTCCGGAACCACGACTTCAGATTACAAACGAAATCCTTCAGGATATTTACTGGAAAAAGACGAATTGAGCGCTGTTCTGGACATGGGCCCGGGCATTCTGAAACAATTAAAACTGTTGAAGAAAAACTTGCTTGGGATAAACACAATTTTTATCTCTCATTTTCATTTAGATCATTCAGCGGATGTTTTTCCTGTTATGATGAACAGATATCTACTGGATAATGCTTCGAATAATCATCTGACAATTGCCGGACCTGCGGGATTGACTGAATGGTTCAATACGATCGCCTCCACTCAGGGATCGTGGCTTAGTGAAAATATACCTTCGCTGGTGGAACTGGGAGAGATCTCTTATGATTGGGCGGGCTTAAGTATATCCGTCATGCCGACAGGTCATACCCGGGAAAGTATCGCCTTTAGATTTTCCGGAGAAAAATCTTTTTTTTACAGTGGTGACACCGGGTATAATATTGGCCTGACCGGGCTGGCGGCGGACGCGGATATGGGAATATTGGAATGTTCGGTGCCGGAAGAATTGAAAACACCGCGTCATTTATCACCATCGGAAGCAGGGCGGCTGGCCACCGCGGCGCGAATCAAACATCTTGTGATAAGTCATGTTAATCCCGAAAATGATACGAAAGATCTGTCATCAGGAATCAGTAAATATTATCCGGGCAAAATTACTATAGCTGAAGATTTTATGATACTTAACTGCTAAAAATCTGATACTCGTAACCCAAAAGTAAAAAATTATGCAATGGACTGAATCTTACCGCTCCCATGCGGCCTTATGGATATTTGCCATATTTTCGGCAGGAATATTTTTTAGCGGCATTTTTTTAAATAATATCGATTTTACCATTCTATTGATAATTCTTGCAGTATTGATTCTCTCCGCGATCGTCATCAACTTTCACTATCCTCAGATTTTACCCTATTTAATGTTTATCTTCATATTTATTGCCGGAATCGCCTCAGGCTATGATTCCCTTGCCCGTTTTCCGCAGCGGCATCTTGTCTTACAGGAAAACCATTCTATCGGACAATTCAGAGGCTGGATAAGTGAAACGCACTATCGCGCTGACGGAAGGAATAATTATGTGATGGAGTGTGATTCCATATTCATAACCGGTATGGCAAGGCCTGCTGAAGGGAAGATTTTTATTAATCAGGGACGGTTTGACAGACAACTGAATTATGGCGATGTACTTCTGCTGGAAGGTTTTCCAGAACGCCCGATTCTACCCGGTAATCCTGGAGAATTTAACTACAGAAAATATCTTCAGATAAAGGATATCTATTTTCGTTATACCCTCTCGGAGGAGAATACAAAAATTCTTGATGAAAAGAGGGGAAATATGGTAAACAGCAAACTGCTCGTTCCCCTAAGACAGTATCTGCTGAAAAGGATCGATTTTAATTTAGACTCACCCGCTCGCGAAGTGACAAAAGCGTTGTTGTTGGGTGAGCGTCAGGATATCGATGATTCGGTTATGGAAGATTTTC
>JBFXGD010000259.1:0-3921 GCA_050178385.1 Calditrichaceae bacterium | reverse complement strand
CATGAAAATTGAATTGGCGTCGGTGGTCAACTGCAGTGAATATATCCAGGTGTAAAAGTGGGCGGCAAGCAACATTCCCGCGGCAATAAAATAATAACGTGATTTTTTCGATTTAATCTGAAATGATTCATTCCGAATAAATAATACCGGGATAAGGATTATTATGCTAAAAAACAGGCGGTAAAAGGCAATGAGCACGGGGGAAACATCACCAACCCATCGCACAAGTATGGATCCCCAGGAGATTATGAAAATACCTATAAATAATCTGTAAAATATAGACATAAATTGTATTTTTCTTTCATAACCAGCTGATAAGATACCGGTCAGGGTATATTAGTGTATATAAATATTCAAATAACATTTAGTGTAAAATTGACAACATACATTAATTTATATGATTAAAAATTAAAGACAAGCACAAAAAGAATTCCAGGCAATTTGGCTTGAAATTATGATGAATCTGAAGTAAACTAACAAAAACAAGGAGATAAAATTGACCGGAAAAGAAAAAAGAGCTTTGCGCGCCCGCGGCAACCGTTTAAAAGCTGTCATAACCGTCGGAAAAGAAGGGCTTACAGGCGGTACTATTAATCATATAAACGCGGCGTTCAGAACACATGATTTGCTTAAAGTAAAATTACTTGATACATGTCCTCAGGATAAAGACGAAGTCACAGTATATCTGTCGGAGATTCCGGAAACGGAAGTCGTTCAGGTGCTGGGACGCACATTTTTAATTTACCGGCCTCTACCGGAAGAAGAAAAATCAAATAAAATCACCGTTAGAAAAAAGCGTAATATTGAAAAGAGCAGCAATTCTTTGAAAAAGATACGGGTTAAGAGCCGCCGCTTATCTTCAACGAAAAGCAAAAAGGCCAAATAAATCATAAATGACATGAAATCAGTCGCCCGCAAAATAATTGATTCATCTCTGAAAGCTGTCGATCCTTTTGAACTGGTCAAGGTTCAAATGAGTTTGGATGGAGAAAAACTTATTATCCAGGGGAAGCATTCATTTGATTTGTCGCGATTTGCTAAAATTTATCTGATCGGAACGGGCAAGGGAACAGCACCGATGGCTTCAGCGGTTGAAGGTTTACTGGGTGACCGGATAACCGCGGGCGCGATTGTCGTAAAATACGGGCATGCTCAGCATCTAAAAAAAATAAAAGTATTTGAAGCGGCCCATCCCGTACCGGATCAAAACGGCCTGATGGCGACAAAACATATACTGGATATTGCCAAAAAAGCCGGCCCGGAAGATTTGGTGATAGTACTTTTAACGGGGGGCGGTTCCGCTCTGCTGGAATGCCTTCCTGATGAAATTACCCTTACCGATCTGATGGATCTGAACCGGATTTTACTTTCCTGCGGCGCTTCCATCAATGAAATCAACACAATCCGAAAACATATTTCGCTGGTAAAAGGAGGAAGGCTTGCATATGCCACCGCTCCGGCGCAGACAATCACTTTAATTTTGTCGGATGTGATAGGTGACCCGATTGAGAGTATTGCTTCAGGACCTACCGCGCCTGATCCGACCACATATCTCCAGGCACTGGAGATAATTCAAAAATATCATATTCAGGATAGAGTAGGAAAATCGATTGTAAAATATTTGTCGGATGGTGAATCCGGCAAAATTGCTGATACTCCGGATGTGATGGATCCGGTTTTCGAAAAGGTGCGGAATATCATCATCGGTAATAACCGTCTTGCCGTTGAAAAAGCCCGGGAAACCGCTTCTGCCAATGGCTATAAACCTGTAGTATTGACCGATAGAATGGAAGGTGAAGTAAAGGAAATCGCGCGATTGATTGGCGGAATGATTAAAAGCGGGATAAAATCAGGTATTCCGGCAGATTCACCGGCATGTCTGATTCTTGGAGGCGAGCCGACTGTGACCATTAACGGTATGGGACTTGGCGGACGAAATCAGGAGATGGCGCTGGCGGTTTTACAGGAAATGAAAGATATTAATGAGCCTTTTTATTTTTGCAGCATTGGAACGGATGGATCTGATGGCCCGACGGAAGCGGCCGGAGCCTGGATAGATCAGGACACCTTTTCCAGGGCGGTGCGTAAAAATCTTGATCCTGGGGCATATCTGCAGAATAATGATTCGTATCATTTTTTTAAAAAATTAAATCAGTTGGTTGTAACCGGTCCCACCCGCACTAATGTAATGGATCTGATATTTTGTCTTTATTGATGAGATTTTAAAGGTTTGTCGTCAAATAATCCGGGCGTAGCCATTCAATAAAGAAAATTAGTTGCGAAAAATTAGCTTCAAAACATATAGTTTTTTATATTTTATTCCCCTGTGTTATGTAAAAAAAACAAAGGACATCATGTCTGGCTTAAAGAATGAGTTAAATGATTTTTTAACAAAATATGGACAACAGCATATTCTAAAATACTGGGATCAGTTGGATCTTTCACAGAAAGATAGTCTTCTTTCTCAGATAAGATCTATTGATTTTGAACATCTCGACGAGCTGTATCAAATGGCGCAGTCGCAATCATTTGAAAAAAAACGAGTGATTCCCGAGCCGGCCGATATCGTGACTCTCAGTGTCAGAAAAAAACGTGATGCCGGAATGGCCGAGATAGGCGAAAATGCTCTGAAAAATGGAAAGGTCGCTGCATTTTTAGTGGCGGGAGGTCAGGGATCCAGATTAGGGTTCAACGGTCCAAAAGGTATTTTTCCCATTTCTCCTGTTAAAAAGAAATCACTTTTTCAGGTGCACTCGGAAAAGTTGCTGGCTACCGGTAAAAAGTATGGTGTTGAAATACCCTGGTATATCATGACAAGCAAAACAAATGATGAAGCGACCAGGGCCTTCTTTAATAAAAACGGAAATTTTGGTTATTCTTCTGAAAATATTATGTTTTTTAAACAGGGGATGATGCCTGCTCTGAACAAGCAGGGCAAACTAATCCTGGATTCGGTTTCACATATTTTTATGAGTCCGAACGGCCATGGAGGCTCTATAAAAGCATTGTGGGACAGCGGGGCGATCGATGACATGCAGAAGAGGAGTCTCGAATATATCTATTATTTTCAGATCGATAATGTGCTAACAAATATTTGTGATCCTTTGTTTTTAGGATATCATATTGAAAATCATTCTGAAATGTCCAATAAAGTAGTCCGAAAAGCATACCCTGAAGAAAAAATGGGAGTCATTTGTGCTATGGACGGAAAAATGGGAGTTCTGGAATACAGCGATATGGAAGAAGAAGAAATGTATGCAGTTAATCCCGACGGCAGACTTAAATTCTGGGCCGGGTCGATCGCCGCGCATATTATAAATGTGAATTTCATCGAAAGGGAAAACAGTGAAGGATTCAGGCTCCCATTCCACATAGCGGAAAAAAGTATTCCTTTCCTGGACAATAATACGAGGCGCGTCATGCCGGAAGAAAAGAACGGATATAAATTTGAGACGTTTGTTTTTGACGCCTTGGCGGATAGCAAAAATCCGGTTACTATTGAAGTAGAGCGGGATAAGGAATTCAGCGCTTTAAAGAACAAAGATGGAAAAGACAGTCCGGACAGCGTTCGGGATGATATGCTAAGAATTTACAGAACCTGGCTCGAGCATGCCGGAGTGAAGGTACCCGAGAATATCACAAATATAGAAATCAGTCCGTTTTTTGCTTTAAATGAACAGGATTTGATTGAAAAGAAAAATGATGTTCCCGCAATCACGGAAAATATTTATATAGAGTAACTGTCATCTTTAGTTTTATCTAATGAGGATGGAAAATAATGATGGATGTTAATTTTAAGGCTAAATTAAGACGTATTCACCGGATAAACAGATTGTTATGGGCGTCAATATTATCAGGTATGATTGGTATAGTGATAATAACTCTCGTATTGAAATTCTTCAATATTGTCACCGAACCTGT
>JBFXGD010000258.1:0-3924 GCA_050178385.1 Calditrichaceae bacterium | reverse complement strand
TACTTTTTGGCCATTCAAAAAGTAGGGAGAAGAAGAAAAGTAGGAAGTAAGAAGTGAGAAGTAAGAAGTAAAGAGCGTTAAGAGAAAAGAGTTAAGAGTCCGGGGTCCGTTTCCAATAAATCCGATTCATAAAATCAGATTAATCATTTAATCATGCGAATCATGGTTCAGACAGTCTTTTATCAGAGTCTTCATGTAATCACACGAATCATAGTTCAGACAAAGCAGGAATTGAAGAGCGTTAAGAGTGATACTCTCCCCAGCTTTTAATCTGCAGACGGTTAATATCAGTTCGCGAGAGCGCTTCGATCAGGCGGGTGGCGATTTGTCGATTGGTGATCAGCATAACATTATAATCCACCGCCGCGCGGCGAATCAGATAACCATTCGTCAATTCTTCCTGTTGAAAGTTTTTTGGTATATTGATCACCAAATCAATTTTCCCCTCTTTAATCAGATCAACCGCGTCCGGTTTCTGATCATCAAGCGGCCAGGTGACGGGGGTGACCGGTATCTTGTTGTCTTTGAGAAATTTCGCCGTCCCGCCCGTCGCGTATAGCCGGATTCCCATCTGATGGAGCGTTTTTACAGACTCAAGAAGTCCCGCCTTGGATTCTATCGGCCCGGTGGACAGAAGAACGCTTTTAAACGGGAAACGGTAACCGACCGCCATCAGGGATTTCAAATAGGCTTCTTCGAAGTCATCCCCGATACAGCCGACCTCCCCGGTGGAGGCCATTTCCACACCCAGCGTCGGATCAGCTCCGATAAGCCGGGTAAATGAAAACTGCGGGGCTTTTACTCCCACATAGTTTAATTCAAACTGCGATCGTTCCGGCGCGTCAACCTTTTCACCCATCATGACACGGGTAGCGATGTCAATAAAATTCAGCTTTAGTATTTTGGATATAAAGGGGAAGCTGCGGGAGGCGCGCAGATTGCATTCAATCACTTTCACATCGTTTTGTTTCGCGATGAACTGAATATTAAAGGGGCCGTTTATATGCAATGCCGCTGCGATATCGTTTGTTGTTTTGCGGATTCTCCGTATGGTTTCCAGATACAGGCGTTGCGGTGGAAAAACCAATGTGGCATCGCCCGAATGCACTCCGGCGTTTTCCACATGCTCCGAAATGGCATAAACCACCACCTTCCCGTCACGGGCGACGGCATCCATCTCAATTTCCTTGGCGTTTTCAAGAAATTTACTGATCACTGTCGGATGCTCCGGGGAAATCGTGACCGCCTTTTGCAGGTAGCGCTTCAATTCTTCGTCATTGGAGGCCACAGCCATGGCGGCTCCGCTCAATACATAGGATGGCCGAACCAGCACCGGGTAACCGGTTTTTCCTGCGAAGGCCATCGCGTCTTTGATGGATGTAAGTTCTTCCCAGAACGGCTGATCAATTTTCAGCTCATCCAGAAGTATTGAGAAATAGGATCTGTTTTCCGCGTGATCTATATATTTCGGTTTTGTGCCGATAACCGGGATATTTTCACGTTCAAGCTGCATGGCCAAATTGTTCGGGATTTGTCCGCCCATGGACAGGATCACGCCTATCGGATTAAGTTTATAAAAAATTTCCAGAATCGATTCCAGACTGATTTCATCAAAAATGAGATTGTCGAACTGATCATAATCGGTGCTGACCGTTTCCGGGTTATAGTTTAGCATGATGGTCTCATAACCGAGATCCCTCAGTGTCATTCCTGAATTGACACAGCACCAGTCAAATTCCACCGAGCTCCCGATCCGGTAAGCGCCGGAACCCAGGATCATGACAGACTTCTTATGCACTCCGGCAATATCATCGGATATTCCATTGTAGGTTAAATACAGGTAGTTGGTTTTTGCAGGATACTCGGCGGCCATGGTGTCGATTTGCCGGATCACCGGACGCAGATTTGACTCATGCCGCCATTTTTTAACCTGATCCTCATTGACTGATGTGAGGGCGGCGATTTGTTTGTCGGCGAATCCCGCCTGTTTTGCCCTCTTTAACAGATCATCCGGAACCCTGTTTTTTTGAAAGAGCCTCAATTGCCGGGTAATTTCAGCCACACGGTCAAGTTTGTGCAGAAACCATTTGTCGATATGCGAAAGCTGATGGATTTCATCCACCGTAAAGCCCTGGTCAAACGCCTGCATGATGGCAAAAACACGTTCTTCCGTCGGCGCGCTTAGCTCATCGGTGATATTTTTAAAACGAAAGTTTGGATTGGCCACAAGACCGTTCGCGCCCGTTTCGAGCATCCGCAGGCCTTTCTGCAGCGCCTCTTCAAAATGCCGGCCGATGGCCATAATCTCACCCACAGATTTCATCCCGGAACCAATTTTGCGTGATACAAGCCGGAATTTCTTTAAATCCCATCTGGGAATCTTTACGACAACATAATCCAACGCGGGCTCAAAAAAAGCGGAGGTGGTTTTTGTAATACTGTTTTTGAGATCAGGGAGGTGGTAGCCAAGGGCAAGTTTTGCCGCCACAAACGCCAGGGGATAGCCGGTCGCTTTTGATGCCAGAGCCGAACTGCGGGAAAGCCGGGCGTTAACTTCGATTACACGGTAATCTTCGGAATTCGGGTCCAGAGCGTACTGAATATTGCATTCACCGACAATGCCGAGACGCCTTATCACGCGGATGGCGATTTCCCGCAGTTTATGATATTCGCTGTTGGTAAGCGTCTGACTCGGGGCGACGACAATACTTTCACCGGTATGGATGCCCATGGGATCAAAATTTTCCATATTGCATACGGTGATACAGTTGTCCGCGGCGTCACGGACCACTTCATATTCGATTTCCTTCCATCCTGTGAGATATTCTTCTATCAAAATCTGCTTCGCGTGGGCAAGTGATTTAGCGGCATGTTCTTTCAGTTCGGAGGCGTTGCGGCAAATTCCGGATCCCAGACCGCCAAGGGCATACGCGACCCGAACCATCACCGGATATCCAAGTTTATCAGCAGCGTCCAGCGCCTGATTTACCGTTTCGGCGATGCCGCTTCGGGCGGTTTTAACATCGATTTCTGCAAGACGATTAATAAACCGCTCCCGGTCCTCCGTGTCGATAATGGCCTGAACCGGAGTTCCAAGGATGGCAACATTATATTTTTCAAGAATACCCTTTTGAAATAATTCAAGCCCGGCATTCAAAGCTGTTTGTCCGCCGAAGCTCAGTAAAATACCATCGGGGCGTTCCTTTTTGATAACTTTTTCGATAAAATCCACCGTGACGGGCAGAAAATAGATATGATCTGCCAGATGTTCGGAAGTCTGAATCGTAGCGATATTGGGATTGATCAAAATCGTTTCAATCCCCTCTTCTTTTAATGCTTTAATCGCCTGGCTACCGGAATAATCAAATTCCCCGGCTTCACCAATCTTTAAGGCGGCGCTTCCCAAAATCAGAATTTTTTTATATGTGTGATCCATACTTAAAATAGTCCCGTAAATTGATCAAACAAAAAGGTGGTATCCACCGGACCCGGCGAAGCTTCAGGGTGAAACTGCACGCTAAAAAATCGCCCGGATTCGTGAATAATCCCCTCATTTGTTCCGTCATTCAAGTTGACATAAAGGGATCTCCAGTCCTCCGGCAAGGTGTTGTTGTCAACCGCGAATCCATGATTCTGGGATGTGATGTAACAATGTTTATCCCGGGCATTTATCACGGGTTGATTCTGCCCGCGGTGTCCGTATTTCATCTTGAAGGTGTCTGCTCCGACGGCGAGAGACATGAGCTGATGGCCAAGACAGATGCCAAATACCGGGATATCCTTTTCCAGAACGGAGCGGATTTCCTCAATGACCGTTTTGTACATTTTCGGGTTACCGGGTCCATTGGAAATCAGAAGTCCGTCGAATGGTTCATTCTCCAGCGGATAATCCCACGGAACGCGCAAAACTTCAACCTTTCTTTT
>JBFXGD010000257.1:0-3940 GCA_050178385.1 Calditrichaceae bacterium | reverse complement strand
GTCCCGGATAATATACCTTTTCGATCTTCGGGTTCTTTTCCAGATCAGCCGCAACCGCCTTTGCGTTTTTTTCATGTTCACGCATACGCAGCGCGAGTGTTTTTGTTGAACGCAAGACAAGAAAACAATCCTGAGGACCGGGTACGGCGCCCACCGCGTTTTGTAAAAAATATAGTTTATCGGCCAGAGCATTATCAGAAAGTACCAGAATCCCGCCGACGATATCGCTGTGCCCGTTCAGATATTTGGTGGTGCTGTGAATAACCACGTCAATCCCATGAGTCAACGGATTCTGGAAATAGGGACTCATAAAAGTGTTATCCACCACACTGATTAAACCGTTTTCCTTCGCGATTCCCGCCACTTCATCCAAAGACGTGAGCGTTAACATCGGGTTGGTGGGTGTCTCTACAAATATCATTTTTGTGTTTTTTTTCAACGCGGCTCTGATTTGGCCCGAATCCGATGTATCAACAAAAGAAAACTCCAGACCATAGCGAGTATAAATTTTGTCAAACTGCCTGAATGTTCCGCCATAGACATTGCTGGTACAGACCACATGATCGCCCTGCGACAGTAATCCCATTAAAGCGGAAATAGCCGATAATCCTGAGGCGAAAGCAATACCGTGTTTTCCTTTCTCAAGAACGGCAATATTTTTTTCAAGCGCGGTTCGTGTCGGATTTTTTGTGCGGGAATATTCATATCCTTTATGCTTGCCCAGGGATTCCTGAACATACGTTGAAGTCTGATATATTGGCGTCATTATCGCGCCTGTTGATGGATCCGGCTCCTGGCCCGCATGGATCGCATCTGTCTGAAAACCCATCTATTCTTCTCCTTCTATTTCGAAATCTAAAACAGATTGCAGAGTTTTTACCAGTACTTCCTTCTGACTTTCCACACTATCCGGATCATAGAAAAATACTCTTTCACCTGCTGTTTGTAAAATGTCATCCTGAAACTTGACATCCTGATTGTCTGACCTTCTACTCAAAAACACCGCCGGGGTTTCATAGCGTTTTGTATAAAAGTCATAGGTCCCGGCTAAAGGGGTATCAATTATTTTTACATCTGTCCGGAAAAAGAACAAAGACAAAGGAGACTTTGGGATAATCCGGTCCCAGATTTCAAGGTTCCCGTTATTATCAGCATCTTCCAACAGATAAAAATAGATCGATTTATTCTTCTCAACTTCATATTCAAACAACCGGAACCCGCTATAAGAACGTTCTTTTTTATCGGTGAGGACTTTTATAAATTCGATTGCGTCAGCCGATTCATCACAAATGACCGGAATTTCCAAAATATCTGCCACTCTTAATTCTCCAGCGCTATAATAAATGATATGAGAAGATCACGGTTATCAAAAAGGTATTCCTGTTTTACAACGGGAATTTCTGCAACATTATCTGATTTGTCTCTCCGGGAAACTTTTTTCGGACCTTTTTCATCATCATCCACCCTGGAAAAGACTTTATTTATAAATTTTTGCAAACCGGACATTTTTTCATATTCCCGAATTTCTTTCAGGTGAATGTCATAATCTTCTTTCCGGAGCAGCCATCTTTTTCTGATCCATTTATCCACCCGTTCCAGCAGTAAATTTGTATTTCCGATATAGATTTCCAAAATATCGCCGATGGTGAATCCGTCTTTGAAAGTTAAGAGGATCTGCCTGTCCGACGGTCCGATATCTTCATAATCCATATCTGGCGCGGTATAGAACCTGAGGCTTCTGTCCGGTAAATTGCTCAGCAACTGTTCCTGCAGGTTGAGATAATTCATACATTCAAATGTAATCTGCTGTGTGGTCATATTCACCTGTTCACGGTGCCGTTTACGGTCAAGTTTTGCGGTGAACTGACCTTTAAACCAGGCCGACATGATTGTGATGGCTTCCAATGGTTCGCGGGATTGAAACCGGGCATTCGCGACTTTACCCTTATTGAACTCAATTTCGCCCTTTCTCGGTCCGTTCTGCAAAATCAAAACTCCGTTTTTTTTGCCTTCATCAAACGATTGAAGCAAATCAATAAGATTAAAATCTTCAAGACTCCCCTGGGTTTGGTTGTCTTTTTCACCCGAATCTTTTTCATCATGAACTATTGAAATCAGTATTTTTTCGAGCTCTTTCCGGTTCATCGGAAGTTGTATTACTTCTGCCGCGCCTGAGTCACGTACACTTTTTCTGTCATTAACGTCAAGCTGCGCGGGAAAACAAATTAATGGAATTTCCTGATATCCGGCCTTCAATTCACCTGCCCATTTTATAAGTAATTCCAACTCATCCAGCACGAGAAATATAAATGCGGGCTTTTCCGCTTTCAGATACTTATGCGCGTCCTCTATTCCGCCGGCCCAGGAAAAATGGATCGGCAGATGACCGTAATTGGCATAAAATAAATTAAAATTTTCCTGATTGTCGCTTATGACAAAAACATCTTTCATTCCACTACCTTTTCTTCCTTGATTTTATTGAGCGGTCGTAATGATAAAAGAATCTGTCTTAAACTTTCCGGTTCTTCCGGTGTATACTCCACCCAGACCGCAGATAACGGGAGAATAAATTGAGATTTGATATCCTCGGGCATTTTTCCTTCCGGGAGATTAGTGATCACCATAATCCATGGTACATTATAGACCGAGATTAAATGATTGATGGCGGCATTCGCCTGTTCAAAATAATCATTCTGTTCGGCATCAATCAAAAATATGTAACCAGCCAATCCTTCAGATACTTTTTCGATGGCCTCCAAATCCATTTGGGCCATAGAAACACCAAAAAGCATCAGATATAAATCTGCCGCCAGCTGTATATGCGCAAAATCCAGGTTACTCTCTCCATACTCTGTTCTTTTCGAGTTTGACAGCTGTCTGATAAAACTCGATTTCACCGCGGAGGTTGTCCCTGGAATCACCAGTTTTCCCGTTTGCTGCTCATCCAATCCAAGATTTTCTTTTAAAAGGTTTACTTCTTCTATGTTCAATAAAGCTTCTTTCAAGCCGGAGGACTTCGCCGAACCGGAAATATCTACCTGATCAATAACCATCCCTGCCGGTAATTTCACATCGAGAAAACCTTTTCTTTTGAAATCGGTCAGTCTCTCTGCTGTCATAACACACGTATAAACAGGATTCTCCAACAGCTCCTCAAGAAGAACCGGCTTTTCTATTTTTTGGACCAACGCCTTGTCTTTACCGCTCAGCGTTGACAATAGATCACCCTTATTCTTCAGATGGATGATACTATTTTGCGGACCAATCTCTTCTAAATTAACCTGATATGCTTTTCGCAGGCTTTCGGCCTGTATGAGTAAGCCGAAATTGCTCAGCTTTACTTTATTTGCGGCTCTTTCCGGTTGTGATGAGCTAAAGGAAAAATTCCCCGAACGCCAAAACAGCATGTGTAGAACTGCTTGCTCACCTGAATGTAAGCCGACCTGAGCTTCATCTATGTTACCGTTAACAAAATAAATTTTTCCGCTGTTGTATTTGGTAACGATTTTAAGGATACCTGAACGTCCTTCCTTCCCGAGCGAATTGATGAGTGAAGTAAGTGACATATCTTCCAATTTTCCCCTTGAATACTGGACGTCTCCGCCCGTAGTTTTTTCAAGAACTTTTATAAGAAGCTGCAGACTCTGATAAACTTCATCCAGTTCCAGGGACTGATCAAACACACGTCTTGCCCCGAGTTCATAGAATGCAAGTCGCTGATTTGCATTGTCAGGCACGTTAAATACCACAAGATTACGTTCATGAAGCAGTTTAAAAAAGGAGATCACATCATTTCTGGGTGAAGCTACAATCGCTTCATAATCGACGAGAATCATTAAAAACGGCTCTTCGGAAACCTGCTTCATGGCTTGCGGGATATCGGCAAGTACCGTCGTATGATATTCAACTTTATTAAAGTGGTTAACCAGAATATCCGCTC
>JBFXGD010000256.1:0-3953 GCA_050178385.1 Calditrichaceae bacterium | reverse complement strand
GCAGCTCTTATATGGGATCGAGGCAATCAAAAAAGGAGAAAAGTCCGCGGGTTATGTAGAAGAACTTAAAAAATTGGCTCAGACGATGAAAATCGCGTCTAAATGCGGCCTGGGACAATCCGCTGCTAATCCGTTTATATCGATCGTTGAGAACTTCAAAGAAGAAGTTATTCATTAATCCAGGAGATAAACATGGCTGAAATGGTAAGTCTTAAAATAGATAACATACCTGTGCGCATTAATCCCGGATCCACGGTTCTGGATGCTGCGAAAGAACTGGGGATCAAAATACCGACGCTTTGCCATCATCAGGATCTTTGCGTCGCCGGTAATTGCCGGGTTTGCCTGGTCGAACAAAAAAACGCGAGGACACTGACTGCCTCATGCGCTACCCCCGTGTTGGAAGGCATGGAAATATTCACAAATACAAAAAAAGTGCGGTCCGCGAGAAAACATGTTATTGAGCTGCTTCTTTCCGAGCACCGCAGCGACTGTACAAAATGTTATAAAAATGGAAATTGTGAGCTCCAGACCCTTGCAAACGAATACAGAATAGAAGAAAAAGCCTATATCGATTTGGCGATCGGGCGTCACATAGATACTTCCTCGCCGGCGATATTGAAGGATGACAGTAAATGTATCCGCTGTCAGCGTTGTGTCCGCACATGCGCTGAACTGCAGAAGGTTAACGCGCTGACAGTCGCCCACAAAGGTGATAAAATGCGTATTGAAACCTTTATGGATAAACCTTTGCACTATGTGATTTGCACCAATTGCGGTCAATGCGTCAACCGCTGCCCTACCGGCGCCCTTGTTGAAAGAAATTATATTGAAGAGGTCTGGGAAGCCATTGACAATCCTGCCAAACACGTGGTCGTGCAGACAGCGCCCGCGGTTCGAGTGGCATTGGGTGAGATGCTTGGATATGATCCCGGAAAAAGGGTAACAAAAAAGATGGTGACCGCTCTGAAACGGATTGGGTTTGACACGGTTTTTGACACAGACTTTACAGCCGATCTGACAATTATCGAAGAAGGAACCGAATTACTGAGCCGATTGAAAAAGGCGCTGGTGGATAAAGAAAATGCCGCGTTACCGATGATGACATCGTGCTCACCGGGCTGGATAAAATTTATCGAACATGAATATCCGCAGTTTCTGGACAATCTTTCGACCTGTAAATCCCCGCAGCAGATGTTTGGTGCCGTTGCCAAAACATATTATGCTCAAAAAGCCGGCATCGATCCAAAGGATATCGTTGTTGTCTCTATCATGCCCTGTACCGCGAAAAAATTTGAAGCACAGCGTCCGGAGATGAATTCAACGGGCTTTCGTGATGTTGATTATGTGCTGACAACCCGCGAGCTGGGATTAATGATCAGGCAGACCGGAATCGATTTCAGAATAATTGAAGAATCAGAATATGATTCGCTTCTTGGCACTTCGACCGGTGCCGGTGTAATTTTTGGCGCCACCGGAGGCGTTATGGAAGCAGCCCTTAGAACGGCATATGAAATTGTCACCGGACGCGAAGTCCCATTCGAAAATCTTAATATTATTCCTGTCAGAGGCATGGAAGGGGTAAAATCAGCATCGATAACAATAGAAAACTGCAAAGAAGAATGGAAATTCCTTGATGGAGTGACTTTAAATGTGGCCATCGCGCATGGTTTAAAGAATGCGGATGAGGTAATGAGCAACATGGCGAAAAATGGATCAGAGTTTCACTTTGTTGAAGTTATGGCATGTCCCGGAGGCTGTATCGGTGGCGGAGGTCAGCCGATTCCCACCAATATGGAGATCCGTGAAAAACGAATGGCGGCGATTTATGAAGAAGATACAAATATGAACATCAGAAAGTCACATGAGAATCCGGAAGTTGATCGTATTTACAAAGATTTTCTGGAGGAACCCCTGGGCCATTTATCTCATAAATTGCTGCATACGAGCTATACGCCTCGTAATAAGAACTAAGAATTTTCCTTCCTGGTGGTTAGGGGATGGAGGATATTCTTTCATCCCCTTTTTACTATTCGCAGGTATGGGAAAGAATAAGGGAATATTTGCTTAATTTGAGAATTATTTCACATTATATATTATAAAAACCCTTACCTCGCATGACGGTCATTTTTTGTGAAATATGGCACATGATTTGCGTATTTAACATATTCAGGGCATTCTATCTAAGGAGTTTTATCGGTGTTACAGTTAATCCATAATAATTTCACGGAAAGCGATGCTTCTGTATTGATTCCAGTTATTCAAGGCATTCGGAAAGCTGATGGATATCTCCCGGGGGAATCCATGAATCATGTAGCTAATATTCCCGGCGGCCGCTTTTACGGGTCAGTCGCATTTTATAATCAGGCTCTTATGCGGTCTCTCGGTGACCATGTCACCCGGACCTGCCGTGGAAGCACAAAGCTATCAAATTATTGAATTATTTGGAGATGCATGATGAGTTTTATAGATAACGATCGAATTTATGCTGAATTAGAAAATCCTGTGATTACTTCACCTGAACGCATTCGGGAAATTTTTGCAAAAGCACGGGAAATGAAAGGTATTGAATATAATGAAGTCCTTGCTCTGCTGCATCTTGATGATCCGCAGCTGATCAGAGAAATGTATGAAACTTCACGGTGGATAAAACAGGAAATCTATGGTAACAGGCTTGTGCTGTTTGCTCCATTATATATTTCCAATTTATGTCAGAATGAATGCCTTTATTGTGCTTTCAGAGCTAATAACAAAAAACTGGTCAGAAAATCATTGTCGCAGGATGAGATTAAAGAAGAGGTTGAGTTCCTTCTTTCCCAGGGGCATAAACGGGTTTTGCTGGTTTCCGGTGAATCTTATACCGAACGCGGGCTGAATTATATTTTTGATTCGATCAAAACAGTGTATTCCGTCAAAACCGACAATGCGAATATTCGCAGAATTAATGTAAACATCGCTCCCCTGTCCGTGGATGAATTCAAACGATTATACCAGCAGCAAATCGGCACATACCAGCTTTTTCAGGAGACGTACCATGAGGAAACATACAAAAAACTACATCTGAAAGGACCGAAATCGGACTACGAATACCGTCTTAATACAATGGACAGAGCATTTGAAGCCGGTTTTGATGATGTGGGGATAGGTGTTCTTTTCGGACTTGCAGACTGGAGATATGAAATACTCGCGCTCCTTAATCATATCAGCCATCTGGAGCAAAAATTCGGACTCGGTCCGCACACCATATCCGTTCCACGGCTCGAACCCGCGCTCAATTCCGAAATCAGTTATGAACCGCCCTATGCAGTGAGTGACAATGATTTTAAAAAAATTATCGCCGTTCTGCGAATTGCCGTACCGTACACGGGGATTATACTCAGCACCCGTGAGAACGCATCAATGCGCCGGGCCGCCTTTGATTTGGGTATTTCACAAATATCCGCGGGATCCAGAACCAATCCCGGTGGTTATAAACATGACGATACACACCCGGCGGACGTTCCTGAAGGTGAACGGAGCCAGTTTTCACTGGGTGACTCCAGACCGCTGCTGGAAGTGACAAAGGATATAGTTGCGCATGACCACATACCTTCATATTGCACGGCATGTTATCGTCTTGGACGCGTCGGTAAGGACTTTATGGATCTCGCCAAACCGGGTCTAATAAAACAAAACTGCCTTCCAAACGCGATGCTCACCTTTGCTGAGTATTTGCATGATTTTGCCGATGATGAGTTAAGAGTCTGCGGATTCAAAATGATTGATAGAATGATTGAAAATGAAATTAATAATGAAGGGCTGCAAAGAAGAGTTCGCAATGATTTGAATGAAATCAATAATGGCCGGAGGGATTTGTTTTTATAGATTGGGACTGGGAAGAATGCGGAGAAAATAAGATAAAAGAAAAAAGATAAAAGATAAATTCAATGTGAGAGTTGTATATGAAGCATATA
>JBFXGD010000255.1:0-3960 GCA_050178385.1 Calditrichaceae bacterium | reverse complement strand
CTGAATCACCGGTCGCTTCTTTCGTGATCTTTAACGAACGACCCATGTTGCGGGAAGCATCCGTTGCCCAATCCAGCGTGGAACCGCCGGGAACACTGCCTTTAGTCCAGTACGACGGCATATCGCCTTCAAAGCTGCCAACGCCGCTTATCTCCGGAATATCCAGTTTCCTGACTGTCAATTCATCAAAGTAAACAGTACCGGTAAATCTGGCATAGGGATGAATTCTTACGGACAGCGCTTTTGCATTCGGATCAGCCGGAACTGTGACATCCACATAATATTCTGTCCAGCCAAAAGAAGTCACTGCAGGGAATGTGAACACCAGATCCTGCGCGCCGATCTCATCATAACCATCATTACTCAGATAGCCGCTATGGAAGATCGGGGTAATTCCAACCGACCAAGTACCCGGATATGCAGCGGCAGAATCAGGCACCAGATCGCTGGCTTTAATCCAAACGCTGATTCTCAGTACGTCTCCGGCACTGATTCCGTTCAATTCGGAAACATCCATTGTCGACGTGGTCTTTAAGGGGGCGCTTTCGCTGTTTAATAAATACCGTTTTGTGCCTATCCAGCCGTCGTGGGGGGCTCGGTCAAACGGAAGATCCAGTTTTAGCGAATATAAACCGGTATAAGATTCTTCATCCGTTATTACCGTATTCTCAAAACCATTGGCCAATTCGCCATCATTGCCACCAACCGGCGGCAGCCAGTAATTCCAGCCCGTCGATACTCCGACGGATGAATTCCAGTTCTGTCCGGCCCAGGCGCCGTCACGGCCATAGAGCATAAAATCATCGGCCCAAACGGTACCGATTGCGTTTTTTCCGCCCACAAATTTTATAATCGTCTTCCAGGAATCTTCAGGCAGAATCGTGGCACCTACCGCATTGGTATCTGCCACCCAGCCGCTGCTGCTGGCTACACTCTGGTCTATCGGTAGTTTGGTCTCGCCTATAAATTCTCCGCTTTCATTGTAGAAAGTATAGGAAACATACCACTTTTCATCTTCATTGACAGGATTTACATTCACATTTTCGGTCTTTACCCAGGCGCCAACAAAGATATCCACATCTTTGTAATGCTGTGGTGACCATAAATCCAGCATATTCTCTGAAATCCAGGCCGCTGAATCACCGGTCGCTTCTTTCGTGATCTTTAACGAACGACCCATGTTGCGGGAAGCATCCGTTGCCCAATCCAGCGTGGAACCGCCGGGAACACTGCCTTTAGTCCAGTACGACGGCATATCGCCCTCAAAGCTGCCAACTGAATTGATATCAGCCAATAGAAGGGCCGGGCTTACTAATACGGTAAAAAACACTATGGAAATCCCTGCCATAATGCTTTTTCTCAAATTCGTCATAAAACCTCCGCGATTAATAGTTGTTTTGTTGTAACCGTATTGACGGTTTAGTTTCCCTGAACCTCCTTTCTTTTGAACTCATACATTAAAACGCAAAAGATTTTTTACTATTCACCTTATTATTTTATTATTGAACATGTTGACTTCCTGATAACGAGCTCCACAGGCATCAACAACTTAAATGGATCAGTTACTTTTTTTTCCAGATACTGCACCATTAAACTCATGGTTTTTGTCCCTAATTCTATTTTTGGAACGCGCATTGTCGTTAAGGATGGCTCAGAAATCAATCCTGATTCCACATCATCAAATCCTATTATGGAAATATCACGTGGTATCATCATGTTTTTTGTTTTGAAATACTGCATAGCTCCCAGGGCCATGGCATCGTTACATACAAAAACGGATGTAACGCGATTATCATTTCTCAAAAGTTGTTTAGCGGCATTGTATCCACATTCCCTATTAGTACCGGGTTCATTTGTAATAACAAATCCGGGATCAAAAGAAATTTTATTCTTCTCCAATGCAATTTTATAACCTTGAAATCTGTCCCGGATGCTGGGATGTTCAATATCACCCCCGATAAAACCTATTTTGCTGTGCCCGCAAGAAATCAGATGTTCTGTCGCCTGAAATCCCCCACTTACATTATCAATTAGAACCGCAGAAAAATCACCATCCGGAGGATAGAAGTCCACGAATACAACCGGAAAATCATATTGTTTTAGCCGATCAATCAGGCTACCCGGAATTTTTCCTGCTACTATGATACCATCCACATTACCCTCTAATATAAATCGTGGCAACGGATCGGTTGGTTTATTGTTTGTTGGAATTGTTGTAAGAAGGATATAATATTCCGAAAGTCTGGCTTCAAATTCAGTCCCCAGAAATATTTTGGTATAGAAAGGCTCTGTTCTTAAAAAGTGATCTTCAGTGAGGATAAATCCTATATTTTTTGTCTGCCTTGAAACCAGTCCCCTGGCGGAACGCGAAGGATAATAATCCAGATCTTTTATGGCCTTTAATACTTTTCGCTTTGTTTCGGGAGAAATTCTGTGATTATCATGAATCACCAGTGAAACTGTTGCAACAGATACGTTGGCTTTTTTAGCTACATCTTTGATGGTAATACGCATAAATCACCATTCCCAGTTAAACGTTTAACTTGTATAATATAGTTTTCTCTCTTTTGTGTGTCAAGATATTTTTATTTTTTATCACCAAAGCATATCCGGCTAATCATATGAGATTAATAGCTCTTTTGTTGCAACAGGATTTTACCTGTACATCTGCTATATATTTTAAATATTTTTTATAAAAGTTTTTTAAACAGTTAAACGTTTTACTATATTATTCTCCTAATTACAATATTAATAACAGTGGAATTTGCCGCCATGAAAGCCCTTTTCTATAAAAAACCCGGACCATTGTCTTTAACAGATATTGATATACCGAAACCGAAAAACAATGAGATTTTGATAAAAATTGCTTACTCCGGAATCTGCGGAACAGACATTCATATCCTTTCTGATGAGATCCCTGCCGCAAATGAAATCATCCCGGGACATGAATTTTCCGGTCAGGTAGTTAAATGCGGCAGCGAAATTATAGGATTGAAAAAAGGTGATAATGTTGTAGTTGATCCGAATAATTTTTGTGGAAAATGTTCTTTTTGCAAAAAAGGGCAGGTACATTTTTGCGAAAACCTGAAGCCCATTGGTATTTTTAAAAATGGGGGTTGGGCTGAATACTGCGCGGTCCCTGAAAATCAGGTCTACAAATTACCTGAAAACGCATCATTAGTATCTGGGGCCTTGACAGAGCCTCTTTCATGTATCGTTCATGGATGGAACCGGTGTCAACCCGTTTCGTCCGATTCTTCCATACTTATTCTTGGAGCGGGATTGATCGGCTTACTTTGGGGTATTTTTCTGCGACATTCAGGTTATAAAAATTTTATGCTAAGCGAAATATCCAATCATCGAAGAGAATTGGCAAGTCAACTTGGATTTGATGCTTCGTTTCTTTCGGAAAATACATGGCCGGGAAATAAATATGATATCATCATCGATTGTACCGGAAATCCGGATGCCATTGAAAAAGCTTTTCAATGGATAAATCCAATGGGAAAATTTCTTTTCTTTGGTGTGTGTCCGCAAAATAGCCGGATCAACATCAATCCCTTCCAAATCTTCAAAAATGAATTGACCATTATTGGATCCGTGATCAATCCTTTTACTTTTCAGACTGCTATAAACTTACAAAGTTCATTAGAGATCCCGCTTGAACACTTAGGCATTGGTTTTTTCGCTTTGAATGAATACGACAAAGCGATAACCTCGGTCAAAAAAGGTCTGATATCTAAGGCACTTTTTGATCTCAGCAAATAACAGACCGCATCGCTGACGAACATCTTTTTAAATTTAAACTCATCGGATCCATCCGCCAAAATACCCGGCATTCGGGGCAAAATTTTTCTTTAAGTAGTTTTCACCGTCCGGTTGATTATTTGTTCGGTATATATACCGGCTCCATGGATTTGAAAATCGTTTTCAGATCCGAATGCCGGGCTTTCCATCCGA
>JBFXGD010000254.1:0-3986 GCA_050178385.1 Calditrichaceae bacterium | reverse complement strand
CACGATCGGTCCGGATTCTTGATGATATTTCTGTAATGGCTTTCGGCGAGAGTTCGCTAATTCCGATTTTCAGAGAATTGATCATGGTCGGGAGAGACTTGAATACGGTAATGACACCCGCCACAGCCACGGCGCCGGCACCGATATAACGGACATAGCGGGTCCAGATAAGCTGGGGCGACATATCAGCGATTAGTTTTTCCGTCTCAGGAAACATGGGAATGGTGACAAGTTCTCCGAAATGGGCGATGGCCGGAATGATTCCAAGCCAGGAGAGCAACCCGCCGGCAACCATAATGGCGGAAATCCGGAATCCAAGGATATAGCCCACTCCCAGCAAAGCCGGTGTAGCTTCCAGTCCCAATTCACCTTTTTTGAGTCCGGGAATGTTCATGGCCACTTCGGATGGCCACAATTTGGCAAAGGAAAGCAATCCTTTATAAATGGCTCCGAGGCCTAGCCCGTAAAACACAAATTTGGCTTTGCTTCCACCGCTGTCAGCGGCGATCAACACCTGAGCCGCCGCGGTGCCTTCGGGATAGGGGAGCGAGTCATGTTCTTTAACGATCAGAAACCGGCGTAAAGGGATCATAAAAACAATGCCAAGCATACCGCCAAGCAATCCCAGCAGGGCAATCTGAGCAAGCTCAGGTTTAAATCCCCAGATGAACAGCGCGGGTACGGTGAAAATGATTCCCGAAGCAAGGGATGAACTGGCCGAACCGGTTGTCTGGGCGATATTGGCTTCTAAAATAGATGCTTTCCCCCAGATCTTTTCGAATGACTTAAAAAGCGCCACCGATATTACCGCCAGCGGAATAGCGGTGCTTATGGTCAGACCAACCCTTAATCCGAGATACGCGTTCGCGCTGCCAAAAAGTACTCCGAAAACAGCGCCGACAATCAGCGCGCGGACACTAAAGTCCTTTAAATTAGAATCATGCGGAACATGCGGCTTAACTTCAGACATAACTCTCCCCTGATGTTGAGAAATTTGATTCACCGTCTTTACTTATCTTGATGATTGATCTTCTTTCAAAATTGTTTTAGTTGATTTCATTTTTAGGTTTCATCAATTCTGACAAATACTTTTTCATTTCGGATACAACTGCCTTTGTATGGGTATTGTTGTTGGTCTCCATATCCAGATAGTTTGAATTATTCAGACCGCGTACTATTTTCTTTAGGTTTTCCGGTTCGTGTAATTTGTCTTTGGAAGCCCCGATAATCAGAGCGGGGAATTTAACATTTTCGAGAAAATCCCATATTTTATATTTTGCCAGGGATAAAACCGCCTTTTTTAGTTTCCATGGATCGGCGGCGTCCAGCGCGGTTGAATATTTTTCAAACTGGGCTCGGTCATGCTTAACATTAAGCCGGAAATTTTTAAGATACCATAGAACAGTTGGTTTTATCAGCTTGTACATGGGGGGATAAAAAATAGTCACGAGAAAAATCCAGGTTTTTGGAACCCTAAACTCCGCGTTAGGTCCCACCAACACAAGACAGAGGGGATCGGTTTTTAGTAAACGGCAGCTGTCAAGTATCGTGGTCGCGCCAAGTGAACTTCCGAAGAAAAGATATTCACCGTCCTTCAGATTAAAGTGTTCGATGAGTGTCACAATGTCCTGACCCATCTCTTCAACGCCATATCCAACATTGCCCTGAACCCGGGATGATATTTTTTCCCGTGTTTCCACATAGTACACATTGAATTCACGTGTCATTTCCAGCAGAACTTCCTGCCAGGCGGAAATCTGAGATACCCATCCGGCGACAAAGACAACCGACGGATTGGATGTTTTATGAGGCGGAGTAAATGTAATCACCCGAAGAGAAACATTTTTGGAGACATCAATCATTTCATCCCTGAAAGACACTCCTACAGCGCAATATTCCGTTAAATTTTCCATTAGCCCTGTGAGTTTGATTTTACATAATTAAATTCAGTTTAAACGATTTTTTGATAAATACAATTCTTTATAGTGAATTATTCATCCTGCCATACCATTTTTTGTTTTGTTTGTAAACATTTTTGAATTCAGCGAACATCCTGTCATAAAGTACTCTGTTAGCCGGATTTGGTATATACTGTTTTTCGATTTTAATATATTTTTTTATCTCTTCAAAGGATTTTATATAGCCCAGGCTCATGCTCGCGAGTAATGCCACGCCTTTGCCGGCGGCTTCCTGCGGATCGGATACCTGATTTATATTTCTGTTTGTCACATCGGCGATAATCTGACACCAGACGCTGCTTTTCGCGCCGCCGCCGATAATGTTAAGTTCATCGACTTTATTATACAGATTTTCCAGTGTCTCCATCGCCCAGCGGGTGTTAAAGGCGACTCCTTCAAAGACGGCTCTTACAATATGCTCTCTTGAATGATTTAATCCGACATTGTAAAGTCCGCCCCGCACATGATTATCATCAAGCGGGCAGCGTTCTCCAAAAAGCCAGGGGGTGAACATCAGCCCATTCGATCCCGGCTGGGCGGTTTCCGCAAGCTGATCGAGAAGCTGATAAATTTCGCCGACGTTTCCTTCTTCCTTTAGTTGCTCTTCATGATAAAGCACATTTGTTCTCAGCCATTCCAGGCATAAACCGGCGGTTTCCTGATGCGCCAGCCCAAGAAAATATTTTTTCGGCCAGGTGCTGCCGATGCATCCCGCGTAATGGGCAAGATCGATCTTTCGCTTGGTAAAATGTCCGGCAACGCCTCCGCTTGTACCAATGCGGATATGTAATTCTCCGTTACCGATTGCTCCGGATCCCAGGGCTGAAGCGCTCAGGTCGCCGGCGCCGTTTATGATTGGTGTGCCCGGCAGCAGTCCCGTTTCCCCGGCGGCTTCAGGTGTCAGCTCCCCGACAATGGCCGCGCTCTCTTTTACCTCGGCAAGGCGGTCGGTTGTGATACCGGGGATTTTACATAACCCGGGGTGCCACTCATTTTTATTTTTTCTGGTATCAAGAAGCCACCATATCACCGCCAGATCGACGGAAGTAACAAATTTTCCGGTGAGCTTATAGATTATAAAATCCTTGGCGTCGATAAATTTATGAGTTTGTGAAAATACATCCGGCTTATTTTTCTTCAGCCAGAGCATTTTTGCGATGATATCTTTCCCGGTATGCCCCGGGGTACCCCCGGTAATTTTAAGAAATCTAAGAAGCCGGAATATATTAAATCCGAGCACGCGCGGAGGCGTCCACAGGGTATCCTTCAAAATATCCGCGCTGCGCACATCAAGCCAGCTCATGGCCGGGGCAAGTGGCACACCGGATTCGGATACCGGAATCAGATTTTGCATCTGCGACGCGAAGGTCATTCCGACCACGTCTTTTGGATCAATACCTGATTTTTTTAACACAGTCCGCGTATTTTCGCAGACAGCATTCCACCAGTCCAGTGGATTTTGTTCGGCGTAACCCGGTTTTGGATGGCTTAAAGTGTAAGTCTTTTTTGCGGTGTCAATGATTTTTCCGAAAACAGTCGTTAAGATGACCTTGTCGGAGCTGGTTCCCATATCATGCGTAATAATGTACTTTTCAGGCATAGGCTGCAATCTCTTTTTTTACAGTTACTGATTCTATACGACTAAAATAATACGCGATATTATATTAAGGATTTCCCTTTCTGAACAACCGGGTCTCTTTAACCCTATTCATGTATGAAGATGTTGACGATAAATCATATAATCACTACAACTTTGGAAACCTTTTTATTAAACAGAGAATTATGGTATTATTGATCAGCATAGGACTCCACTTTGTCCTCGACAACCGTTAACTCAATTCCCGCCTGTTTAAAGAGCTCCCGTGTTTCTTCGGCGGCATGATATTTTTTCTGCGCGACGACTCGTGTTATGCCGACGCTTATGATCAACATGGCGCATACACGGCATGGTTCCATGGTACAGTATAATGTAGTGCCCTGTAGCGAAATCCCGTATTTTGCCGCCTGACAGATGGCGTTTTGTTCGGC
>JBFXGD010000253.1:0-4005 GCA_050178385.1 Calditrichaceae bacterium | reverse complement strand
TTGGGAGGGAAGAAAAGTAAGAAGTAGGAAGTAAGAAGTAGGAAGTTGGAAGTTTAAGAAAAAAGATAAAAGATAAAAGAAAAAAGAGAAGAAACTCTGTGTCTGAAGCAGGAAGTAAGAATAAAAAGCGTTAAGAGTAGAGACGTCTCAATCGGGGTAACCCAGTTACAGTCAACCGCGAGAATAGGCCTGTCATACCGCCCGCCGGAAGCGGGTTTTAAGAAGATTGATCTTCTGCTTTCCAGGGAGATGATCCAGTTGATCCAAAAATGATCGTTATGATTCTTCGGGGTGAATTTTCTGCTCGAGCAAAAGACTAAGCATCCCCTCTATCCCCTCCTTTATGCATGTGGGAGGGGAAGGGCACGATTTATCGGGCCCGGGGTGAGTTAGAAGAAGAGCGACTGAACCTATTTAATTCCTTTTTCAAATTATTGAGCAATTTTGCCTGCCGGCTCAATTTTTCATATTCAAAATTTACCCATAAAATTTGATATATGACCGCGAAGGAACCATATATTACCGGGAAGGGATGATAAATGACCTGAAGGAACGATATATGACCTTTCCCGGCTTATTAAATAATCATGATTTTTCACTAATCCTGCTGATTCTTGTACGTTTTTTCTTTTTGCAATCTTCTCTTTTTTGTTATACCATTTATTTACCAGTTCGATTTCATAAAAACCGAATAACTTAGATTTAAAAGAATATCTACAATAAATTAAAGGGGGAAGCGGGGATGAATGATCAAAGACCGGTCGGAAAAACAAAATCCGTGGGATATCAAATCGGTGTCCGGCGCACTTTTGATATCAAGCTTGAAAGTGCCTGGAATTTTTTGATTTCAGAAGAAGGCCTTTTTACCTGGCTTGGTTCCGGATCACCGATAAATGCGGTTGTCGGCGAAAGATACCGGCTTCCCGATGGCACGACAGGGGAGTTTCGGGTTATCAAAACAAATTCGCATCTCAGGTTGACCTGGCATCCGCAGGGTTGGGAGAAAGCGTCCACGATTCAGGTTCGTGTCCTTCCGGCAAAAAATAAAACGACAATCTCATTTCATCAGGAGAATCTTCCCGGATCTGTGGAACGTGAACAGCGAAAAACATTTTATATGAGCGCTCTTGATGAGATTAGAAAAAGAGTGAGTCAGGTATAAGTATTATGGACTTCAGTGAAAATGCATAGATGCAATCGGCGAAAGGGGGGTAGATGAACGGATTTAGCGCGGGGAAGAATATCGCAATGAAGGTACCCGCACATCAGTTTGACGCCACCGTACAATTTTAGCGTGATATCATACGACTCAGGCAGATTAAGAAACACCTGCCGTCTTTTGTGTTTGATTTTGGCGGAAAAAATCTCTGGATTGACAAGATGGATGATCTCCAACAAGCTGAAGTATGGCTGGAAATCAGAACTGATGATGTGAAAACAGCAGCCGGTTATCTAAAATCCCACAATGTCCAAAGGCGTGATGAAGTGGAAACACTCCCGGAAGGATTCGACGGATTTTGGATTTCGAATCCGGCGGGAATAATACATCTCGTTTGCAATGACTAAAATGGGGAACTGTCATCAAATATTCTATAATGTTGTACGGATAAATTCTGTGAATATACAAAAGTATAAAGTATGAAAATCAGAAAGGCCGGACCATGCCGTATGTCAATATTAAAATAACCCGGGAAGGGGTTACCTCTGAACAGAAACAGAAACTGATTGAAGGCGTAACCAGACTGCTCAAAGATGTTCTTGGAAAAAATCCGGAAACCACTGTGGTTGTGATCGATGAAGTGGATACCGATAACTGGGGGATCGGCGGGGAAACCGTGACGAAAAGAAGAAGTAAAGGGAAATGATTACAGGCAAGATTTTAAATCATTTTTTGCTAAGGGCCGTATGTTTGTAAAAGTCTGCATTCATAATTATTGTGATAAATAAATCGAGTTATTTATCGCATTCCACCGTCCAAAGAATCCATAAAATAAATTTTGCTGAATGAACATATGTTCATTATATTGTTTAAAGTAAATGACGCAATGTTCACGGAGTGGAGATAAGATGAGAAAAGCGTACCGTCGGCGGCGTATTGACAGGCCCCCTGATTTCAAAAATTTTAAACCCAGCGGCATTCCGCGTCGGGAATTGGAGACGGTGACTTTGAATCTCGATGAATTCGAGGCCTTAAGGCTTGCTGATTATCTTGGGCTCGAACAGATACAGGCCGCTGAGGAGATGGGTATTTCCAGGCCTACATTCACACGATTGATAGAGAAAGCGCGATATAAAATCACAAAAGCTATTCTTGAAGGAATGGAATTGGTTATTGATGGTGGTAATGTGGAATTTGCTCATACAAAGCATCGGTGTCTGGATTGCGGTGATGAGCGGATAAATACGCCTGATGTGGTTGTAGATGATTGTCCTGAATGCGGTTCCAGTAATGTGGAAGATACGGTTAAGAATTTTATTAATTCAGATGTCAGCCCTAAGTAGAATATGGATAATTTTAGAATCAGAAATTATTTCAATTCAATAAATGATCAAAGATTTATCTGATATATTTATTCAAATTAGGAGATATGAAAATGGGAAATTTTGGAAGGCATGGAAATAGTGGAAGAGGCGGTGGAATGGGTCGTGGAGGTGGACAAGGCAAAAATCGTGGCGGTGCTTTCGGGACCGGCGGATTCTGTGTTTGTGCAAAATGCGGGGCAAAAGTACCGCATGAGCAGGGTGTTAAATGTACAAACGTTAAATGCCCCGATTGCGGTCATACCATGGTGAGAGAAGAATTACTGAACAGAAAAGAAGATGAAAAATGAGCGATAAATAGGGATGTTCTCGTTAAAAACCACTGATTCACACACTATGTTGGAATTAAAGAAGAAGCTACAGGAAAAGGAACGAATATGGAACAGATTCAAAATCTCTCACGGGATGAACTGTTAAAACTGATTGATGTTTACGCGAAAAACTGGCTGGCGCATGACGGATGCTGGTTTCTGGCCGCGGAAGAAAAGTATGATATGGAGACGGCGATGGAACTGGATACAAAATCATGGGAACGCTTTGCCGTCTCCGAAGCCAGAAGAATTATGAAGGCATTTGATATTCCGCCAAACGGCGGGCTTAAAGCGCTGGAAAAAGCTTTTCAGTACCGGCTATACACCGCGATCAATAAACAAGAAATCGAATGGATGGATGATCACACCATGATCTTCAGGATGATCGAATGCCGTGTCCAAAAGACAAGACGGCAGAAAGAATTGCCTGATTTCCCGTGTAAATCGGTTGGGATTGTTGAATTCAGCCAATTTGCGAAAACCGTAGATCCCCGCATCAAAACACGATGCATCGCCTGTCCGCCGGATAAAGCTGACGATTATTACTGCGCCTGGGAATTCACTCTTCATACAGAATCATAATGGCATGGATTATTTGAAAGCCGGGCATCCAAAACAGGACTCCCGGCTTTTTCATAAATCCCTATTTACCGCATCTGTTTATTCTTTCGGCACACCAAGCACGCTTTTAGTAAGAATTCCGACTCCGGCAAATTTATCAAATAATCCCGTGGCAATCAGAATAAATGAAAGAAGAAGGTAGAATATAAAGCCGGATAACAATCCCAGTCCGTACGGACCTATCCAGTCCGGATAGTTCCCCAGGAATCCTATAACAGTAGCGCCGCCGACAGCCCCGAATGCCACGCTGAGCATCTCGATGCTGAATTCCTTAGTATGGCGGACGGCATAATAAAGCAAGTATCCAAAAACAAAACCGGTGGCAAAAATTCCCCAGAACACAGAATCTGACATAATTCCCCCTATGGTTATGCGGTGTGTGCTTTACTGAAGCTGATCAAAGTTAATGCTCAGATGACGGAGATCAAACAATCAAAAAAAATAATGTCTATAATCTCCACTATGCCAAATATTGTGGAATTCGATACTTTGCGACAGGATTACCTCAGTAATTACAATAACAAATTTGAAT
>JBFXGD010000252.1:0-4071 GCA_050178385.1 Calditrichaceae bacterium | reverse complement strand
TACAATCAATACATCTCCGTTTTTCGGTAAAGAAGGTAAGTATGTCACAAGTCGTCATCTGAGAGACCGCTTATTGCGTGAGTTGGAATCGGATGTGGCGTTAAAGGTTGAAGAAACAGGTTCACCCGACAGCTATAAAATTTCGGGACGGGGAATCCTGCATTTGTCCATTCTGATGGAGAATATGCGTCGCGAAGGATATGAATTCGCGGTTGGTCAGCCGAAGGTAATCTTCAAGGAGATTGACGGGCGCAAGGCCGAGCCGGTTGAAGAACTTGTTGTTGATGCACCCGAATCCTGGTCAGGCAAAGTGATCGAGATTGTCAGTCAGCGCAGGGCAACTCTTTTGAAAATGGAGGACAAGGGCAGTTTCAGGCATATAGTTTTTCACATTCCTTCACGCGGGCTGATGGGCCTGAGAAATAAACTTCTGACAGCTACAGCCGGTGAAGCGGTGATGTCCCATCGTTTTTATCAGTATGAATTTTTTAAAGGTTCAATTCCTCATCGTCTCAACGGGGTGATGATTTCGATGGGCACGGGTCCTGTTGTAGCCTATGCGGTTGACGCGCTGCAGGACAGAGGCAGTTTTATTGTCGAGACAACGGAAAATGTATATGCCGGACAGGTTGTTGGTGAATACAATAAGGAAAGCGATATCCAGGTTAATTTACAGAAATCAAAAAAGCTTTCGAATATGAGGGCCTCCGGCAGTGACCGGGCGATCAAGATTATACCGGCGACTAGATTAAGTCTTGAGGAATATCTCGAATTTGTTGACGATGATGAACTTGTGGAAATCACACCGAAATCAATCCGGTTGCGAAAAATTATTCTTGATGAAAACGAACGAAAAAGATTCATGGCGGTGAAACTGGGTAAAACCAAAAGTAAATAATTAAAAAAGCCGTTGCGGAGAAACCAGCAACGGCTTTTTTAGTAATATGCAAAACCAGTAATGCCAAATTTCTATTTTTTCCAGAAAGATGGTGTAAAAATAATCAGCACAGTATAGATTTCAAGTCGACCGACAAGCATAAGAAAAGAAAGAAACCATTTTCCGATATCCGGGATAAACCCGTAATTGTCGCTTGGACCAACATCACCAAGTCCGGGGCCTATATTTCCAATGGTTGCGGCTACACTTCCCATAGCTGTATCCAGTGTCAGTCCGAGTTGGCTCATAAACAGAACCCCGGAGACAAAAAGTGCGATATAAAACATAAAAAAACCGGCAATATTAGTCACAATTTCGCGGGGAATGACTGAATTACCGATTCGGACCGGGAGAATCGCCTGCGGATGAATAAGCCTCTTTAATTCATTCATGCCGAATTTAATCAGAATCAGCGAGCGTATGATCTTCATCCCGCCTCCGGTTGAACCCGCGCAGCCTCCCATGAACATCAGCACAAACAGGATCATTTGTGAGGTGGAACTCCACAGTTCATAATTTGCTGTGCCGTAACCGGTCGTTGTGAGAATTGATACCACCTGGAAAAGTGAATGCCGGACAGTTAAGGCAAGGTTGTTTCCGGTATGAATCCAGACGTTAAGGCCAATGGCGATTGTCGCGAATATGATTATCGCGAGAAAAAACATCGCTTCCGGATCCTTCCAGTAGATCAAAGGTTTTTTCTTCAGAGCTCTGTAATGCAGGGAAAAATTGGTACCGGCCAAAATCATGAACAGAATGATAATATAATCTATAATCGCACTGTCATAATGACCAATGCTCGCGTTTTTTGTTGAAAACCCGCCGGTTGCCATTGTTCCGAAAGTATGACAAAGAGCATCAAACCAGTTCATCCCGGCCACCATGAGAAGGCACGCCTCAATTATACTCAGCAGAACATAGACTCCCCAAAGCAGTTCAGCGGTATGTTTTATCCTCGGAGAAAGTTTATCCGGTGTTGGTCCGGGGACTTCCGCTTTAAACAGCTGCATACCGCCCACTCCTAAAAGGGGAAGGATTGCCAGCGACAGCAAAATGATCCCCATACCGCCCAGCCAGTGGGTCAGTGACCGCCAGAAAAGCAGACCATGCGGGAGAGCTTCGATATTGGAAAGGATTGATGCTCCGGTCGTCGAAAATCCGGACATGGTTTCGAAAAACGCGTCAGTATATGAGGGAATGAAACCGGATATTCTGAACGGCAGCGCTCCGAATGCCGCAAAAAGAATCCAGCCGAAAGTGACTATTAAAAATCCGTCTTTTATCTTGAGTTCGGCCTTTGTTCTTGATGTGAAAAATCCGGTGAATCCAAGCGTAAATGTCAGGACAATGGTAAAAATAAATGACCAGAAATCACCTTCATCATAAAAGTAGGCAATGATAGCCGGGAACGTCAGTGAAATTGCCAGAAAGAGCAAAAGGGCACTAAGAATATTTATAATCGCGCGAAAATTTATCATAAAATAATGCCGGAATTAGTTGAACAGTTTTTCCACTTCATGAATGGCGGTTGGCAGCGCAAATAAAACAACTTTATCACCAGCCATAATTTGAGTGCTTCCGACAGGAATAAAAACATCATCCCCGCGCATGACCGCGCCAAGAATCGCGTCCTTTGGGAAACGTAAATCAATTAATGGTTTTTGGGTTATTTTTGAGCCGGGCTGCGGAATCATTTCGATGGCCTCAGCGGCGCTTCCGGGAATTGAAGCCAGATTAACAATCGCCCCGCGTCGAATAAATTTGAGAATACCATTAACAGTCAGAATTTGTTTTGAAATGTATGCGTCAATCCCGATAGTTGGAATGATCGGTGTATAATCCGTTTTATTTATAAGCGAAATAATTTTAGGAACCTGCAGATGTTTTGCCATAAGACAGGAAATGATATTGGTTTCATCGTCTCCCGTCACGGCGATGAAGGCGTCCATGTCAATAATACCTTCAAGCGCCAGCAGATTGAGATCGCGTCCGTCACCTTTTATTACGAGTGATTTTTTTAATTTTTCAGCAAGATCGAATGATTTATCCATATTTGATTCAATGACTTTGACATTTATCGTTTTTTCAAGCTCTTTGGCCAGAAGATAACCTGTCTGACCGCCACCAAGAATCATGACGTTCTCAATTTTTGTGTTTTCTTTTCCGGTGGCCCTGATGACATCCTTTACATTTTCCTTTGGAACTACAACATATACACGATCATTCGCGATGAAAATATCTTCACCACGGGGAATTTTAGTAAAATCTTTTCGCTGGATGGCGATTGTCCGGAATGGAATATCCCGAAACTGCTGCGCCAGCTCAGTCAGCGGTTTATTCAAAATGGGCACGTTACGGTCAAGCTGTATGCCCATCAAAATAATTCGGCCCTGGGCGAATTCTATAATGTCGGTCGCCGCGCTCTGATTAAGAAGCTGAACGGCTCCATGCGCCGCCTCGGATTCGGGATGTATGATGAGATCGATATTTAATTTCTCGGCGTTTATCGGTGAATCCGGTTGGAGAAAATCTCTGTTTTTAACACGGACGACAGTTCGTTTTACGCCGTATTGTTTGGCGATGATAGCAGAAAGCAGATTTACTTCATCAGAATTGGTCACCGAAACAAGCATGTCCGCCGATTTTATCCCGGCTTTTTCCAGTATTTTATAACTTGTGCCGTTGGCATGGTAAACCTGGGCATCCAGGGCGTCGGTCGCGCGGTTAAATTTTTCTTGATTTTGTTCAATTAGGACCACATCATGACGTTCGTATGAAAGCATTTTCGCCAGATTAAAACCCACATCCCCCGCGCCGATAATAATAATAAACAATGGTAACCTCTTAACTTTCGATTGTTGACGAAATTTGAATCAGGATCGGTAAAGCTTTTTTAATTTTTCGATGACAAAATCAATGTCGCTGTCGTCAATATCCAGGTGGGTGACCGCCCTTAGTTTTTTAGATGAAAACGCGATCATTTTTATCCCTTCCCGACTTAATTCATCGGCATAATCGGGAGCCGATTTTGTTCCGCTCATCACTTCAAATATCGCGATATTGGTCTGAACCAGAGACGGGTTAATAGTAAAATCAGGCAGCGCGCTTATGGTCTCAGCCAGAATTTTAGTACG
>JBFXGD010000251.1:0-4113 GCA_050178385.1 Calditrichaceae bacterium | reverse complement strand
GTTTTTTATGGGACGGTCCTGATAAGGCCGCCACATTTATGCTCGATCCCGCCGACCACTTTTACGGAACCGGTGAGAGAGGAATGAGCCTTGATTTGCGCGGATATTCGTTCACCAGTTATAATACCCAGACATACGGGTATGGATCGCCCGCTCCTTCAACCATGAACATCAATATTCCCTTTCTTTCATCCGCGCGGGGATACGCGCTTTATTTCGAAAACAATGATATGGCGGAGTTTGATCTTGGTGTGTATGAGACCGATAATTTTTATTATCGTGTTTACGGCGGTGTCCTTTCATATTTCTTTATCGCGGGGGAAACCATTCCCGCTCAAATCGAAGCCTATACCTGGCTTACAGGAAGACAGCCGCTTCCGCCAAAGTGGGCGCTGGGCTATATGCAGTCCAAATTCGGCTACCGCAATGAAAACGAAGCCCGGAATATGATCAATACCATGCGCGACAAAAAAATCCCCGCCGATGCCATTATTCTTGATCTGTACTGGTTCCAAAACATGGGTGATCTGTCCTGGGATTTTGGCGACTGGCCCGATCCGGCAGGGATGACATCCGATTTCAACGATCAGGGATTCAAGACCATCGTCATCACCGAACCGTATTTTACACAGTACTCACAACATTATTCCGATCTTACCGGCAGCTTAAGCGAATATGCCGCAAGCGATGCTTTTGGGAATCCCTATATCCTTTCAAACTGGTGGTCATGCGGCTGTAACGCGGTTTTGTTCGATATAACAAATCCCGGCGCGCGTGACTGGTTGTGGAATGAGTACCGGACATTCATGGATTATGGAGTCGCCGGACTCTGGACCGACCTCGGTGAGCCGGAGAATCATCCATCCGGAATGACGCATTTTCTGGGGAGCGCGCGTGAAACTCACAATCTGTACAATCTTCTATGGGCCAAAACCGTTTTCGATGGATTTAATAATTATCGTCCAAATGAACGGGTCGTAAATCTTACCCGCTCGGGTTACGCCGGGATTCAGCGATATGGGGTGTTTACCTGGTCAGGAGATGTTGCGAGATCATTCGGAGGACTGGCGGTTCAGCCGGCGCTGATGCTTAATACGGGACTTTCCGGGCTGGCCTATCATAGTTCGGATTTGGGGGGATTCACCGGTATATCCTCACCGGAACTGTATATCCGCTGGATTGAATTCGGAGCATTTAATCCGGTAATGCGCGCGCACGGAGTCGATAATCAGCTAACCGAACCCTGGGGATTCGGAACAGAAGCGGAAGCGATCAGCAAAAAATTCATTCAGTTGCGCTACCGGTTATTGCCCTATCTCTATACCATGGCGTTCGAAAATTATACGACCGGAATGCCGATTGTCAGACCGCTGTTTTTTACTGATCCTGATGATCCTGCTCTCACCAATAATGATGATTCATTTCTGTTCGGAGATGCCGTTCTCGTATCACCGGTGGTTCAGTCCGGGCAGAGAAGCAAGACCTTCTATCTGCCATCCGGTCGCTGGTACGATTACTGGACGGATCAGATTTATGAAGGCGGCAGAAATGTTACTGTTGACGCGCCCCTTGATCAGATCCCGCTGTTTATCCTATCGGGAAGTATTATTCCCATGCAACCGGTGATGAATTATGTGGATGAATCTCCGGTGGATACTTTAACGCTTGCGGTTTATCCGGACACGGAAGCGGACGCGTCATTCACGTTATATGAAGACGACCATAACAGCCTGGAATATCAGCTCGGAAGCTATGCCCTGACAACCTTTTCACAGTCATTTTATACACAGGACAGCAAAAATATAATGATGATTAATATCGGCGCAGCTGATGGGAATTATGCCGGCATGCCCGCCGGCCGCGTTTATCTTGCCGAAATTCATAAGGTGAATTACGCTCCCGAAAAGCTGTTTGTTGACAACACCGAATTAAGCGAATTCAGTTCTCTTGTGTTGCTGCGTCAGTCCGATAACGGGTATTATTATGATCCCGGTAATCATATTCTGTATGTTCAATCCGAGTTGAATACTACAGAAAATCATGAAATTAAAATTGAAGATATCAACATATCCACACCTGTTGTGCATACAGAATCGTTGCCGATGGCGTTTTCAATGCGCCAAAATTATCCCAATCCATTTAATCCTTCCACAACAATCGAGTACACGATTCCTCAAATATCAGAAGTTGAAATCGTCATTTTTGACGTAACGGGACGGCGTATTGATGTCCCGCTAAGGAAGCAGCAGGAACCCGGGCTTTACCGTTTTGTTTATCAGCCACCCGCGGGCATGGCGAGCGGTGTTTACTTTTATTCCATACAGGCAACCTCGGGTTCCAGAATACTATTCAGCGGAACGGGAAAAATGCTATATCTCAAATAGTGCCAAATGTCCCATCAGAATAAGCTAAATTAAGCTTTACAATTTCTGAAATTTTTTATTGTCTTCTTCACTTAAATATTATATGCATTAAGAGAAGCAAGACTATGAATATTCGGATTCAATATAATAAAATCCCTTCCGCGCTGTTTTTGATAAGCGCGCTGCTGATCATATTCTCATTCATCTGCGGGATGTCGATCCTTTCAGAGCAACAGAAACGTTCTCACCATTATTCCGTCCGTGTCGATTCGTCTTTAACAACCATGACGGTTAATATCAATTTTGACGGCAAGCCTCCTGATCTGCTGTCTTCAGGTGACAAAAAAGCATCCAAATATCTTATCAGTGTCAGGGGTATTAATAAAATTGAGATTCGGGATGACAAAATCTATCTCGGCGAACAAAAAACCAATGCCGGTATTGAATATCGGGTGGACCTGCAAAGCGCCGCGGAGGATAAAAAATGGAGTGCGGCAAGAAAAACCGGGCCGGACCTGGTTACATCTGCTGGTTTATGGTTATGGCTTCCCGAAAAAGCCCTGTCAGATACGGATATTCTAATCACCTTTGAACTTCCCGAGAACATTAAAGTATCCACTCCCTGGGAACCGGTCAGTAAAAAATCCGGCAAAACTGTGTACCGGCTTGGACGCACGCCTTATGATTGGCCGGTCACGGTTGTCTTTGGCCGGTTCTGGTCAAAGGAAATCCCGGTATCCGGCGGCGTGCTTTCACTTTCTATACTGGATGGGGATCCTCCGGCAAATCCGGAGCAGATCAGTCAATGGATTCAAAAAGCCGCTCAGGCGGTGGCCGGTATTTACGATCAGTTTCCTCAAAAATATACTCAGGTTTTAGTAATACCAGTAAACAAAGGTCGTGAGCCGGTGCCCTATGCGCAGGTTTTAAGGGGAGGCAGCCCCGCGGCGCATTTTTTTATTGATCAGCGGCGGCATCCTGATGATTTTTTGAAGGACTGGACCGCTTTTCATGAATTCAGTCATCTGACCCTGCCATTTATAAGCAGAAACGACGCATGGTTTTCTGAAGGTTTAGCCAGTTATTATCAAAATGTTCTTCTTGCGCGCAGCGGTGTTCTTTCAGAAAATAAAGCATGGAAGAAACTTCATGAAGGCTTTAAACGCGGTAAAAAAGAATCCGGTTATGAAACACTGAGCGATGCCGCCGAACATATGTACCGCAACCGTATGTTTATGAGGGTTTATTGGAGCGGCGCCGGAATTATGCTCATGGCCGACTGGCGTCTGCGCAAACTAACCGGCGGGGAACAGTCTCTTGATTCCGCGCTGGGCCTGCTCAGAGGATGCTGTATGCCGTCCGACCGCATGTGGACCGCCCTGGAGATCAGCCAAAAACTGGATGCGCTCACACAAACAACGGTTTTTACGGATCTATACAATGTACACGTCAATTCCAGTGATTTCCCGGACCTGTCAGAAGTGTACGATGCGCTTGGCATTGATCTGTTTTTCGATCAGATACGATTAAACGATTCCGCGCCCGACGCGGAAATCAGGAAAAATATCATGCAACCGGAATAATTCTGCCCATCACCTTCCACTTTTTTCATCTCCACTCACCTGACGATCAAACAACCTAAAAATTAGAACTTGAATATAATCGTATTTCAATTATATTTAAGTTAAATTTCGGGTCTGTTGGCAAATTTGAAAGGACCGCTCCTTATGACAGCCGAAAAAAAACGCCC
>JBFXGD010000250.1:0-4159 GCA_050178385.1 Calditrichaceae bacterium | reverse complement strand
GAAATATACGCTCATGGATCGATTCCACGAGGGGGGAGGATTCAAGGGCGACTTGTCGAATCTCCAGATATTGAGTTAACGGTATAAGAAGTTGAAAAATTTCCGGTTTGAGAGAGTGAATCTCTTCAGGAATCCGTGTTCTTTTTTCAATCAGTTCAAGTATTTGTTTTGGTAAAATAGAAATGTATTCGTCATCTTTAAAGGTGAAAGAATCAATAAGCATCGAATTATGAGCGTTTGCAAGGATGAAGATCTTTGTAAAGTAAGGCCGCTCATTGTCATCTTTGACCGGAATCGGTGAAAAAAAGTAATCAAGAATCCATTTCTCATCTGTGTGGTGGACAGAGTGCTTGAATAATGATAGTCGTTCGAAATCGAGCTTAATTTCCGGAACCGGTAATTCGCTGGATTGGGGTATAGAAATCCAGCGGTCGATCCAATTCAGGTTATTTTCATTTTTTATGGGTACTTTTACAAAATATTCATCATCAAACGCGGATAAGACCGCATCCACGCTGTTTATATAATGAACAGCAACTTTTGCGGCCTGGTTAAGACAGACTGTTAAGAATTTCGCCTGTGATTCATCTTCAAGATACCAGGGATAATATCCCGGCGAATAATTTCTGAAAAGCGGCCACGCGTTTCTGCCTCTGAACTTTAAACCGAGTGAATTTATAATCTCTTTATCCGGACTGCTGATAAGTTTACTGCTTTCAAAGGATGCCATAAGGCATTTCTGGGAAAAATAGAGGTCTCTAAAATATGAACCCCGGTTTTGTGAAAGATCTAAAAAGCTTTTTAAGCCATCGGCCCCGGGATATACGGCAAGCGCGAAATGCTCACCATTATTACCCATAATCGAGCAAAATCCAATCTGATGACCTACGGGATCCTGAACACCAAAGATGTGTTTTTCCGTAAACCATTTCCATGGCGAAAGTTTTTTAAATTCTATAGCTGCCTGATATAATTTTTTCCAGGTAATCAAACTAACACCGGGCATGATATGATCCTTAAAACTTACCATAACCAATATATTTAAATATGAAATAAAGAGCAATTACCGTTTTAATTGCGTAAAATAAAAAAAATACCTATAATTCTCCTCTGAATAAACAATAAAACGGAAGATGATATGAAAATATTAATCGGGGTAACTTCATCTATTGCTGCCTATAGAATTCCAAACCTTATTTCCGCGTTGAAGAAGGAAGGTCATGAAATTAAAGTAATTGTCACCGAACACGCAAAAGCTTTTGTGGCGCCACAGGCGATTGCAGTTATGAGTAAGAATCCATGTTTCACGGATCAGGATGAGTGGAATAACACCGAGCGCGTGCTGCATATTGAACTGGCGAAATGGTGTGATGTTTTTCTGATAGCGCCCCTTTCCGCCAACACTCTGGCGAAGATATCGAACGGCATGTGCGATAATTTGCTGACTTCCACGGTCCGCGCGTTGGGTGACAAAAAATTGATCATTGCGCCGGCGATGAATACAAGAATGTGGGAAAACGCGTTTACAAAAATTCATATCGATTTGCTTGGACGGATTTACAATCTGGATATCATTGAACCGGTAAGTAAACGGCTTGCCGATGGAGACGAAGGGATCGGCGGGCTTGCGGATGATGAAACAATCATAAAGGCGATTCGTTTATTCAGTAAATCGGGAAAACAATAAGCTTAGCGAAGCATGTGACTTTTAGGGTATAGAAATATTTGGTTATAAATTCGACTTTAATGGTCTAAACGAAATCAGGAAATTAGAAAGGGTACAGATGAGACCGGTATGTTTGATTGTTAGAGATGGTTGGGGGTATAATGAAAATCCCAAAGGTAACGCGGTGATGGCCGCCCATACTCCCAATATCGATTCATATAAAAAAAAATATCCCTGGATGTTGATTAAAACATCCGGAGAAGCTGTAGGTCTGCCGGAAGGATTTCAGGGTTCCAGTGAAGTTGGACATCTCAATATGGGGGCTGGAAGAATTGTTATTCAGGAGTTAAAAAGAATTGATGAAGGATTTAGAGACGGATCTATTTTCAGAACCGAAAAATGGAAGGCACTGATTAGTCAGTGGGAAAAAAATAAATCTCAGCTTCATCTGTTGGGACTGCTTCAGGACGAAGGAGTCCATGCCCATATGGATCATCTTTTTAAAATAATCCGGCAGGCCCGCAGTGAATATGCGGATGGGATAATTGTCATCCATCCTTTTCTGGACGGCAGAGATACCCCGCCAAGAAGCACACTCGAGTATATTGCCAAACTGAAATTGGTAATGCAGGAGGCGGGAGGCTGCAGAATCGGAACCGTGATGGGACGGTATTACAGTATGGACCGTTCAAGAGACTGGAAACTTACGGATATGGCCTATAACTGTATTGTCAATCTTGAAGGCCGTAAGGCGGAAACGGCTGAAGAAGCGGTGAAAGCTTCTTATGGAAATGATAAAACCCCGGATAATGTGGATATGTTTGATGAGTATATCCCGCCATATATTATCGCCGGATATGAAGGCGTTAAAGACGGAGACTGTGTTTTTCATACCAATTACCGTCAGGACCGCGCCATACAGCTTACCATGGCTTTTGTTGATGAGAGCTATCCGGGAAGCCTGCATAAAAAGGTCAGCGTCCGCTATCTCGGCTTTACCCGCTATTATGATGAGTTTAAGGAATATCTTATGGGAGCGATGGGATCCGGCGGATCTATGAACAAGCTTCTTGGGGAAGTGGTTGCTGAAGCCGGTCTTAAGCAGCTGCGCTTGTCAGAGACACAGAAATTTAGACATGTCACCAGTTTTTTTAACGGTAAATTAACGACACCTTACCGGAATGAAGACCAGGTTGAGATTAAAAGCGATATCGATCCCGCCGCATTCGCAAGCCATCCGCAGATGGAAGCCGCCGCGATCACCAATGAGCTTTTGAAAAGGCTTGAAAACAATCCTTATAGCTTTATTCTAATCAATTATCCCAATGGCGATATGGTTGGGCATACAGGCGATTTTGACGCGGCAAAAAAAGCAGTTGAAATAGTGGATGAGAATATTGGTAAAGTAGTGAACAGGCTCATGGAACTTGACGCTCATATTCTTATCACAGCTGATCACGGCAATTCGGAACAGATGATCGATTATGAAACGGGTATGGTAAAAACGAGTCACACCACTTTTCCGGTGGAATTGATTTATATCGCGAAAGACGCGAATGAATGGAAACTTGCGGATGATGGAAAACTCGCGGATATAGCGCCTACTATTTTAACACTGCTTGGTCTCCCGGTCCCAAAAGAAATGTCAGCTGATGTGTTGATAAAAAAATAGACTGACAATTGTTTTGAAAGAATTGTCCACAGATTACACGGATTGGCACAGATTAATTAGACGGAATGTTTATAGCAGTAATTTTTAATCCGTGAAAATTAGTAAAATCCGTGGACCGTCTTTTTGTATCTATGGCATTTTTGCCAGCTCAATAAGCATGTTTTTATGAAGGTGATTCAAATTGGCAAGGGATCCGCTATAATTGTTGACAATGATGGAAAAGGCAATCAACCGCCCCGTCTTGCTTCGCACATAACCCGACAGACTGCGCACCCGGGCGAGCGTCCCTGATTTTAATCTGGCATTTCGCGCAATTATGGTATTTGATCCAAATGAACTAAAAGAAGCCAAATCAGCAGGGTCCCCTGCGATACCGAGTGAGTTGTAATAATTTTCGAATGCGGGATGGGAATTCATACAAATAAGTAATTGTGTCATGGATTTGGCTGTAATGGTATTTTCTCTTGAAAGGCCGGAGCCGTCATACAGGTGCATGCCATCTGTCGATATGTTGTTGTCCTCACAAAATTTATACAGAGAATGGATGCCTTGTTTTAATGATGGGTTTCCGGTTTCTTCAAGGGCAATCAAACGCAAAAGCTGTTCCGCGTAAAGATTCATACTTCGTTTGTTTGTGTAATACACGATATCTTTTATGGGTAAGGACTTGGTTTTGTGGATTAGTTTTGCAGAATTGTAGCTCATGGTTTGATTCAGTTTTTTGGGAATCCCGCTCACGGTAATACCTATCTCTTGAAGGTGATCGGAAAAATATTGGGCGGCGAATAAGGCGGGATCAGGGATCGAGCCCTTTATGGCGA
>JBFXGD010000249.1:0-4176 GCA_050178385.1 Calditrichaceae bacterium | reverse complement strand
GGCGACAATTTTCCTTGCATTTTCATATCCCAGTGTGGCGCGCTCGCCTAGCTGATGAATAGCGCGGTGTACATTGGCGTTTTCGTGTTCATAATAATTAACAATTCTATCGATCACGCTTTTAGGCTTATGAGTCGTCGCGGCATTATCAAAATAAACCAGAGGCTTGCCGTGAATCAGCTCATTTAATATGGGGAAATCCGCTCGTATTTTATTCGCGTCAAATTTTTCGGTGATATTCGATTTATCCTGTACGCGTCTCAAAACTTCCATGGTAATCGCCTTTAATTATTGAATTAGTTTGATGAACTCAAAATAAAATTACAAAAAACCCAATTGCAGTTTCGCCGCATCCGACATCATCTCAGGTCCCCAGCCGGGTTCCCAGACAATTTCAACCATTACCTCGCTGACACCGGACAATTCAGCAACTTTATTCTTTATTTCAACAGGTAATGACTGTGCCGCCGGACAGTTTGGAGAAGTCAATGTCATCTGAATTTTGACGGCAGACTCTTCAATTTTAATATCATAAATAAGTCCTAGTTCGTAAATATTAACAGGGATTTCCGGATCAAAAACACTCTTTAGAACACTTATTATATCACCCGTACCGAACATAGTTGTTGATTGACTCATGCTTTGCCCTGCTATTCCGTGGATATTGTACTAGCTTCACTATTCAAAGCTGTATGCATGGTGTGCCATGGAAGAGTGGCGCATTTTACGCGCACCGGAAATTCAGCGACTCCGGCGAATGCGATTAATTTACCCAGCTCATCGGCATATTCAGCCGCTTCCTTCTCTCCGGTTATTATTCCATGAAACAGTTCGAACAAATGTTCGGCTTCCTGGACAGTTTTGCCCTTTATCGTTTCACTCATAACCGACGCGGACGCTTTGGAAATAGCGCACCCCGCGCCCTGAAAACTGATGTCTTTTATTATACCGTTTTCAATGACCAGGTAGATTGTATAATGATCCCCGCAAAGCGGATTTGTACCGTCAATCACCCGGCCCGCGTTTTCGATTTTCCGAAAATTCTTTGGCGACCGGTTATGATCCATGATAATTTCCTGATATAATTCCCGAAACTCATCCATCAGATAAATACCCTTGTAATATTTAGTTTTTATAAATTATGATTCGTCAAATGTAAATAAAAAATCCGTTCCATGGAAATTATACCTGAGAATCATGATTTAATATCCAATAAAATTGTTTTTAACCCAGCCGTCCTTTAAGTATCTCATCAACCGTTTCTCTCACAGAATCAATTTTTATATGATCGATAACTTCCTTAACAAAGGCATATGTAAGAATGCTATAAGCCTGATTTTCTGAAATACCTCTTGATTTAAGGTAGAAAATGGCTTCTTTGTCCAGTTGGCCAACCGTTGCCCCGTGCGTACAACGCACATCATCCGCATAAATCTCAAGTTGCGGTTTAGTATCAATGGTAGCGTCATTAGAAAGCAGAAGACAATTATTTGATTGATTCGCATCCGTTTTCTGCGCGTCCGGACGCACCATAATCTTACCGCTGAACACCCCGCCGGCCTTGTCATCCAGAATACCCCGATACAATTCCTTGCTGTTGCAATGCGGCATAGCGTGATCGATAAACGTGTGATTGTCAATGTGCTGTTTACCGTTTCCCATGTATATCCCGTTCAGAGTTGTTTCGGCGCCTTCCGCATCGAGAGTATTGTAAATGTTGTTCCGAACAAGAGCGCCTCCAAAATCAATTGAATTTGAGTGGAACACGCTTGAACGCTTCTGATGGATATTGATATTTTCGATATGAAACGCGTTCAGGCTCTCGTTCTGAATTCTGTTATAATCTAATCGCGCATTTTCATCAAGAAAAATTTCCGCGGCATGATTATTAAAATATATATTATCCGATATTCCGACATGCGTTTCAACAATCCGTAACTGACTGTTCCGGCCTATGGAAATCAGTTTTCTCGGGTAGGTCATGTGAGCTTTTGTTTCCGATTCCGTCGTGACAAACATCAAATGAATATCTTTTTCAGCATCTGTATTGTCGGCGACCGCAATAAAGGCCCCGTCACGCATAAATGCCGTATTGAGAGCATAAAACGGATCATTTTCGTATCCTGCGCTCTTGTCCAGATTTTCCTTCACGAATTCTGAATCTGACCGAAAAGCCTCCGCCATATTCAGAATCTTTATTCCGTCCGGAATATTTTCCAGTTTTGAAAATTCTTCAGAGAAAAATCCGTTTATAAAAACCAGGACCCAGCCTTGCCAGTTCTTAAAATAGAGATCCTCCATACCGGCTGCGTCGAGATTGTGTCTGTTATAATTATCAAAAAGCGCAAAATCCGTTTTTGCGATCGGAGCGACACTCGTGTAGCGCCATTCTTCTTCCCGCGTACCAGGAAAACCGACTTTGTTGAACAGATTTATGGCCTTTCTGCGCATATCATATATTTCTCCGGCGGCCTGCCCATTCAGACTCTTCACAAATTCTTCAAAATTTCTCAGATATATTTCTGTTTCTTTTATTTCTTTCGACATCTTAGATCCTCAATTCAAGGGATTTGAATTATTTTAACCAGTCGTATCCTTTTTCTTCCAGCTCAAACGCCAGTTCTTTGCCACCGGATTTAATGATGCGTCCCTTATAAAGAACATGCACATAATCCGGAATTATGTAGTCCAGTAAACGCTGGTAATGCGTAACAACCACAGTCGCGTTATCCTTGCTTTTTAATTTATTAACACCGTTGGCGACAATTTTGAGCGCGTCAATATCCAGCCCTGAATCCGTTTCATCCAGAATTGCCAGTTTTGGCTCAAGCATGGCCATCTGAAAAATTTCATTTCTTTTCTTCTCGCCGCCTGAAAATCCCTCATTGACAGAACGATTCAACAGGCTGCGATCCATTTCCATGAACGCGGATTTTTCTTTTACGAGAGCCAGAAAATCCGCGGCATCAATTTCTTCCATACCTTTAAACTTTCTGATTTCGTTTAATGCTGTCTTTAAAAAATATATATTACTGACTCCGGGTATTTCGACGGGGTACTGAAAGGCGAGAAATATTCCGCTTTTTGCGCGGTCTTCCGGTGCTAATTCCAGCAGGTTCGTATTATTATAAATAACTTCTCCGGCGGTGACATCATATTCTTCCCTACCGGCCAGTACATTAGCCAGAGTGCTTTTTCCTGATCCGTTTGGCCCCATGATAGCATGAATTTCACCCGCGTTTACTTTAAGGTCGATACCTTTTAATATCTCATTCCCTTCTACTGAAGCATGCAAATTCTTTATTTCTAACATTCGATTTTCTCCAATTCAAATTTTCATAACGAATTAACCGACACTGCCCTCAAGGCTTACACTAAGCAGGTTTTGAGCTTCTACAGCGAACTCCATCGGCAATTCACGAAACACTTCTTTACAATAGCCGTTTACGATCATTGATACGGCGTCTTCAGTGGATATTCCCCTTTGATTGCAGTAGAAAACCTGATCTTCACTGATTTTTGAAGTTGTTGCTTCATGCTCAATCTGTGAACTTGTGTTTTTTACTTCTATATGAGGGAAAGTATGCGCCCCGCACTTATCTCCGATCAGAAGCGAATCGCACTGTGAATAATTTCGCGCGTTGATTGCATTTTTTGTTACTTTCACAAGACCGCGATAAGAATTATTGCTTTTGCCGGCAGAAATACCCTTTGATACAATGGTGCTTTTTGTATTTTCACCTAAATGTATCATCTTTGTACCCGTATCGGCTTGCTGATAGTTGTTTGTCAGGGCCACGGAATAAAACTCACCAACCGAATTATTGCCCTTCAGAATCACACTCGGGTATTTCCATGTAATTGCTGAACCGGTTTCAACCTGCGTCCAGGAAATCTTTGAATTTTCACCTTTACAGATACCGCGTTTTGTCACAAAATTATAAATACCGCCCTTCCCGTCCTTATCACCGGGATACCAGTTTTGTACAGTCGAGTATTTAATTTTAGCGTCTTTTAGGGCAACAAGCTCAACTACCGCCGCATGAAGCTGATTTTCATCACGCATGGGCGCGGTACAGCCTTCGAGATAGCTTACATAGCTTCCTTCATCCGCGACGATAAGCGTTCGCTCAAACTGCCCTGTATCCGCGGAGTTTATTCTGAAATAGGTCGAAA
>JBFXGD010000248.1:0-4260 GCA_050178385.1 Calditrichaceae bacterium | reverse complement strand
TCTCTCAAGGCAGGGGCTTCGTGTGACAGTCGTAGAGGCGCAGGATAGGGTTATGCTGAACATGGACCCGGAATTATCGGATAAAATTAAAACAGAGCTGGAAGAAAAAGGGTGTAAAGTATATACCTCAAACGGCGTTCAGGCTATTCTCGGTTCCGATCGGGTAAACAGCGTTCGGTTAAAGAACGGGGATGAGATTGCCGCCGATATGGTGATTTTATCGGTGGGAGTAACGCCAAATGTTGAGTTTGCCACTGCCGGAGGCGTACGAACAGGTAAAACCGGCGCGATTGAGGTCAATCAGAAGATGGAAACGAACGTTCAGGGCGTATATGCGGCGGGAGATTGCGCGGAAGTAAAAAATCTGGTTACAAATAAAATGGATTATATCCCACTGGGAACGACAGCCAATAAACAGGGTCGGGTCGCGGGAGACAATGCCAGCGGCCGGTTTGCAAGATTTTCGGGTGTGGCCGCTACGGCGGTTGTAAAAATTTTCGATCTGGAAGTGGCGCGGACGGGTATCACTACTGCACAAGCTCTGAATTTAAAGATGACTCCTCGTTCAGTGATGATAACCGGTAAATCAAGGGCGGGTTATTATCCGGGCAAAGAGGATATCACCCTAAAATTAATATTCCGCGGCGATAACGGCCGGTTGCTTGGCGCTCATATGATTGGTAAGGAAGGGGTGGCAAAACGAATTGATGTACTTGCAACCGCTTTACAGCAGAAAATGACAGTGATGGAAATTTCTGAACTGGATTTGAGCTACGCGCCGCCGTATGCTCCGGTATGGGATCCGATACTTATCGCCGCCAATCAGGCCGCGAAGTCTTTTGAAAAATAGAATGATTTTATCGTTCAATATATTTTTTTAACGATGATAGGTTCAAATTTATCAGCTTACCGAATGCCGGCCGGACAAGAATAATGTCCATTAATTTTGACAGTACGGGAGGCGCTGTATAAGTGATTTCCCAAACGGCTTCGGTACTTCCGTCCGGCAACGCGTTCAGCGCAATCGACTGCCGGATATTATGAATCAATGATCTTCGAATCGTATCAACCTGTGTGAAAGTAATCCGGTCAGATGATTCATAAAAATCTATCCGTTCTGTAACAGCCATCTCCCTTCCGATGATCGAATAACTAACATCGCGCATGGATTTGTTCTTTGAGTCCGCCGGAGAAACTTCGGTCTGCCGGATAGATTTATACCAATTCACATAATCGTCCGGGCTGGCAAGTGTTGTCCATACAACCGCTTCAGGGGCTTCAATTGTAATCGATTTTTTAATGTGTGTCTCAGGATTTACGATGATTCCGGTCACTAATATTATTATAAAAAATACGGCAAGAATGGCTGAAACCACGGCTGAAATTTTCATCTGATCAAGAGCATCTTTCTGGTCAGGGTTTGTTTTTGTCCCGTCAGGCGGTAATAGTATAATCCTGACGCCGCGGGGATACCTTTTTCGGACAATCCGTTCCAAACAACTGAATGACCGCCTGATTTGTATAACCCGTCTGCCAGGACACGAATCAATCTACCCCGGCTGTCAAAAATTTGCAAACTAATTTTTTGAAGACGGTCAAGTGAAAATCTGATGTTTGTTTCGGGATTAAAGGGATTGGGAAAATTAGAATTTAATTCAAAGCTGACCGGACTTTCAGGACCGGGATTGACTGATGTGGCCAAGATCTGATCGATGGACGCTCTGATATCGGTGATATTTACGCCGAATCTTAAATATCTGATGATTCCATCCTGATCTACAACAACGCTGTAATCATTTGCTACCTTATAGGCGGCTCCGGTTTGTCGCCCGTCAAGCAGCAGAGGATATTTAATCCCCGTGCTATTTTTAAAACTTTGAAGCTGCGATGTGTTTCCGTTATAGTAGTCGATTCCTACAGCCTGGAAAACGGACTCATTGTAATTATCGGCAATCTGAGTTTGCGTGCTGCCGCCGGCAGCGAGACAGGATGGTCAATTGTATCCTACAAAAAAGAGGTAAATGACTTTGCCTTTATAGTCACTGAGTGTAAATGTGCCGCCGTCCAGCCTGTTTAAAGTGAAATCAGGAGCCGGATCGCCAACTCCGGCCATCAGTCCGGAAGAAAGGCAAAGAATTATTATAAATGAGAGAAACTTAGAACGCATTTTTACCCCTTGTGTATCTTAAAATAAACTATTTAAACGAAGTTCAAAACCTTCAAACGGCTGCACCTGATAACATATTCCGCCGGTGCAGGCATTGCCTCCGCGCCGTTTTCCGTAGAACAAGGCGGTAGAATGACTCTGGTCAAACTGATAATTCAGGGTGAAACCGAGCCAGGCTTTATACGTGTCCGTATCAAGCGGTACGAGGGTGTTGTTTTCAACCGGATCATTTGACAGTTCAAGCGCGAGTCCGCCGGCCAGGTTCGGCGCGCGTGTGAAGGACAAGCCCAGATATCCGTTTTTTGTGGTGTGATTTTGCTCCTGATTAAATCGGTACTTTCTGTCAAACTTTTGCCCCTGTATATCAAAGCCAAGACCCCAGATATTGAGAAAATCATGCTCTATGGTAATTCCGGCGGTTATACGCTCATATACATCTATGATCTGATCCTCCGACCAGTTAATAAATGGCCGGATCAGGGAGTAGTCATTCAGATAATAATTGATATCAGCATGATATTCCCGGAAAGTGCGTTCGATACGACCGAATTTATTGGTGGCTCTGGCGTAATTTAACGTCAGGGTATTGAGTCCGTTGAGATTTATCAGACTTTCGAGCTGAAAACCGCGTTCATCCTGTGGTTCGACAGAATGAGTGCTCCGATTCAATAAGGTATTGGAATGTTCCCGGACAAGCTGGGGCGGATCATTGAAATTTAGAGTAAATTCATGGTAGTCTTTATATTCAGCAATAATACTCATCTGATTAAAACTGAAACTTATTGATGAATAGAAAGCATGCCGGCTTCCGGTGCCTAATATAAAATGATCATTGGCTTTGTCTAAATCCTGGACATATTCCACATAATACTGACTGCCGGAGATGCCGTTTCCGTTCAGATTAAATCCTCCGAATTCGGTGATCTCATTTTGGAAATCCTGACGCAGATACAGCAGTCCGGGAGTAAAATAATTTCCAAAATTTAAATTTATTTCACCTGCCTGAAGCAAATTCGGCCGACGAAGTTCACGGTCGTTCGTCGGCGGGCGTGTTAAGTCAAGAGGCCTTCCGTATAAAATCATTGCCTGAAAATACTCACCCGTATATCCACCTGAAATTCCGTCGATGTCCTTGTAAAACCCGTACCGTTGCCTTGTGCCGATGTCTTCAAATGTGACGCCGGGTATTTCATAAGTACGCAGAAGAAGACCGCGTCCCAGAATATCAAAAAAATTTCCAAGTCTGATCTGAAAACGATGATTTTGAAATTTAATATATTTTTGAGCAAGACGATTATAGCGTTGGCCATTATCTGTGACCGTGAATGATTCAGTTCGCAGGCCGGCGCTAAATTTCTTATAGCCATAATCCAGTTTCAGCTGATCATATAAATTATAATGCGCGGGCCGGCCGCTGTCCGGGATGTTTCCCAGTTGATATTCAAGGCGGTTCGATACGGAGATCTGACCGGATGTGAATGTGGAAGTTAAGAGAATCAGGAAGAACAGAAGGGAAAAATGCTTATTTTTCAACTTTGTTCTCCGTCGCTTTCAAAATCTTTAATATTTCCTGCTCAATCACAAGTTCATCGCCGGGGCGGTACCCCTTGTGGGTATATACAATTTCCTGATCACCATTTATGATGATTATGGTTGGTATGTTCACAATACCCAGCTCGGAGGCAAAAGCGCTGTTGGGATCAAGCAGAACGGAATAAATTATTTTATGGGTTTTTGTAAAGGGTTTTATTTTTGCGGAATTACGCGGGCTGTCCACGTTGATTCCGATAAACGCGACGCCGTCATTTTTAAATTGTTCCGAAAGCTTGTTTAATTTTGGAATCGCTCTTGTACAGGGTTTGCACCAGGTTGCCCAGAAATCAATTACGGTTAACTTTTCGCCTTTTACTTCAGAATAAGTGGTCCAGGAATTGTCGATATTTTTTAATTTGAAATCAGAGACAGTACGTCCGGTCCAGCCGGCTTGTAACACGAGAAGAATGAAAAATATAATAAACCGGATGCCCATATTTGTTACCTCGGAATAATTTATCTATATTATTTATCAAAGAGTCTAAAATAAACTAACGCAG
>JBFXGD010000247.1:0-4278 GCA_050178385.1 Calditrichaceae bacterium | reverse complement strand
GAACTGGCAAGCAAGAATCCAGACGAGATTGAGAAGACGGTTCAGATGCTCGAACCGACTTTCGGTGGCATAAATCTGGAAGATATAAAAGCGACGGAATGTTTTTATATAGAGGAAAAATTAAAAGAAACCATGGATATTCCGGTATTTCACGATGATCAGCATGGTACAGCTATTATTTCTGGCGCCGCCCTTCTGAACGCGCTGGAATTACAGGAGAAAAAGATCGGAAATGTGAAGGTTGTATTCAGCGGCGCCGGAGCCGCCGGTATCGCCTGCGCCAACCTCTATATTAATCTTGGAGTAAAAAAAGAAAATCTTTATTTGATTGACTCAAAAGGTTTAGTCTATAAAGGAAGAACCGATGGCATGAATCCGTATAAAGCAGCTCTGGCAAACGGCGACGGACCTGCAAGTCTGGCGGATGTCATGAAAGGCGCGGATGTTTTTTCAGGCGTTTCGGTTGGGGGATTGCTGACAAAAGCGATGGTTAAGACGATGGCTGATAAGCCGATCATTTTCGCCATGGCTAATCCTGATCCTGAAATAAGTTATGATGACGCGATCAGTGTCCGGAATGACCTAATTATGGCGACAGGCCGTTCGGATTTTCCAAATCAGGTCAATAATGTTCTCGGATTTCCTTTTATTTTCAGAGGCGCGCTTGATGTCCGGGCAAAAGCAATCAATCTTGAAATGAAAATCGCGGCTGTTAATGCGCTGGCGACGCTTGCAAAAGAAGATGTACCTGACAGCGTAATCAGGGCTTACGGTGGTAAACCTATACATTTTGGCAGAGAGTACATTATTCCAAAGCCGTTCGATCCGCGTGTTTTAACCTGGGAGGCTACCGCAGTAGCGAAAGCAGCAGTCGAATCAGGCGTAGCCCGTAAAAAAATCACAGACTGGGATGCTTATCGCGATCACCTTGAAGGACTTCTCGGCAAATCCCATGAAATTATGCGTGTCGTAATCAATAAGGCGAAAGATACTGAAAAGCGAATAGTATTTGCTGAAGGTGAAGATACTCAGATACTAAGAGCTACTCAGATACTCCTTGATGAAAATATCGCGCACCCTGTACTCATCGGGGATAAAAAAGTGATAAAAACGCTGGCAAAGGAATTGAACCTTGAAATAGAAAAAGCGACAATTATCGACGCCGGAAACTTCGAAAAAATGGATGAATACGCCGAAGAACTTCATCGTCTGCGCCGGCGTAAAGGAATGACACTGGTGAGATGCCGGAGAGAACTGCAAAATGATCCCAATGTACTTGGTGTCATGATGGTTAAAAAAGGTGACGCTGACGCCATGTTATCCGGGGTAAATCATTATTATCCTGAAGTGATACGTCCCGCGTTACAGATACTCGAAGTGCATAAGGATAAAAAGATTGTCGCCGGACTTTATATGATGGTGTTCAAGAAGGAACTTATGTTCTTCGCCGATACAACCGTTAATATCACGCCTAATGCCGAAACTCTATCCGAAATCGCGATACTCGCCGCTGATGAAGTAAAAAAATTCAACGTGGAGCCCCGTGTGGCAATGTTGTCGTTTAGCAATTTTGGAAGTGTAAAACATCCTCTTGCTGAAAAAATAGCTGAAGCGACAGAGATGGTTAAAGCCAAACGGCCCGATATCGAAATTGACGGAGAAATTCAGGTTGAACCCGCGTTAGATCCCGAACTGATGCATGCCAATTACGGTTTTAGTGATTTAAAGGGGCGCGCTAACGTTTTGATTTTCCCCTCACTTGAGGCGGGAAATATAGCGTATAAACTCATGGCGCGTTTGGGTGGAGCTGAGGCGATAGGTCCGATTCTGATCGGACTTGAAAAATCGGTGCATGTATTACAGCGTCATTCTGATGTGGATACAATCGTAAACATGAGCGCCATCGCTGTTCTGGATAAGTAGGTCATCCGAGCGGTATGATATGACAGATCCGGGATCGGAACTAATCCTTCCGGTCTCGGTTTTTTCTACTCTTGCACCCTGTTTGTAGAAAATTGAATATTAATCAGAACTGATCTATAGTTGATAAGAGTGAATCGTTTTTCCGGGATAAATTATAAAAAGGAGCTTTAAAGAATGAAATATTTTCAGAAAATGACGGAATTTGGTCATGAACAGGTGGTTCTCTGTCATGACAAGACAACAGGATTAAAAGCAGTCATAGCGATTCATAACACTGTCCTCGGTCCCGCCCTGGGGGGCTGCCGGATGTGGCCGTTTGAATCAGAAGAAGCAGCGATTGAAGATGCTTTAAGACTCTCAAGAGGCATGAGCTATAAGAACGCGGCTGCCGGATTAAATCTGGGCGGAGGCAAGGCGGTTATCATCGGTGATCCAAATAAGGATAAAAGCGAAGCGTTGTTCCGCGCGTTCGGACAGTTTGTTCAAAGCCTTGGCGGAAGATATATTACCGCCGAAGATGTGGGCACCAGCGTTCAGGATATGGAAGCGATAAAGATGGAAACCAATTTCGTGGCCGGATTGCCGAAAATGTTTGGCGGCAGCGGAGATCCATCACCTTTTACGGCTCTCGGTACATTTGAAGGTATAAAATCCACTGTAAAATACAAAATGGGGCGCGACGATCTGAAAGGCCTTAAAGTGGCGGTGCAGGGACTTGGCCATGTGGGGTATTATTTGAGCGAAATGCTGCATCAGGCGGGCGCCGAGCTTATTGTGACCGATATATATAAGGATAAGATCGACCGTGTCGTAAAGGAGTTTGGAGCAAAAGCAGTTGATGGAGACGAAATTTATGGCGTTGACGCGGAAATATTCGCGCCGTGCGCACTGGGAGCTATTATCAATGACAAAACAATTCCTAAAATGAAATTCCAGATCATCGCCGGCGCCTCAAACAATCAGCTGCATGATGAAAAAAAGCACGGAAGTGAACTGAAACAAAAAGGCATTCTTTACGCTCCGGATTATATTATTAACGCTGGCGGGGTTATAAATGTATATTTTGAAGTTATAAAGGAGTACAACGAATCAAAAGTCACCAATAAGGTGAAAGATATTTTTAATATTCTGACCGAAGTTTACACGATTGCAGACGCGGAAAATATTACAACGGCTGCCGCAGCGGCAAGACTGGCGGAACGCAGAATCGACCTGATTGCAAACATCCATCAGAAACTTATGCGTAAATAATCGTTGGAGTGCTTCGAGGGAGGCAGATCATGGTCCAAAAAATTCAAAAATCTTTGACAAATTGTGTTGATAATCTGCTGCCTATCCTGGATGAAGTGAATAGCCTGCAGAATGTCGAACGTACACTTCATCATATTGTCGAGCAATTAGTCAAAGATTTGAAATGCAAGACCTGCGCCATCGTAGAAATCAATCCGGCGACGGAGTTTCTGGAAATTCGCAACTTTCACGGGCTGTCATGGAGTTTTTGTAAAAATTTTCGAAAAAAAATTGACAGCCCTATTATTCATGATCTGATTTGGAAGAGTGAGTCCATCTATATTCCGGATAAAAAATTCGCCAGCATCTTAGCGGATGAATTACAGATGGAGCACGAATTTGTCTCATGCTATGCAGTGCAGTTGATGGCAAACTATCAGCCTTTGGGATTTCTGTATATCGACAGCGACGAGCCGGATAATTTTTTAGGTGAACAGCAATTGGTTGCCCAGTTTTACGCCAGACTGATTAGCATGAGTATTTCTAAAGAACGGTTATATGTTGAATTACGGCGTCTTAATCATCTGGATGAAGAATCCGGTGCGATCAGATATGATCATTACTTTCCGCGCTTACAGGAAATTTTCCATCAGGCTAAAAGGCTGGACGAAAATTTTTCCGTTCTGCTGCTGGATATTGAAAAATATACATCCATGCTCAAATTGTACGGAATTGATGTTGTTAGACAGATGCTCAAGGAGCTTGTGATGCTGATCAGTCAAAATCTTCGGCAGTACGATGGTCTGTGCCGCTTCGGCGCGGATGAGTTTCTGATCACTCTTCCCGGTACGACGATGTCTTCAGCGATTGATGCTGCTAAAAAAATTCAAAATGTTGTGAAAGACACGGAGTTCACTCAAAATAAATTGAAGGTCAGGTTTTTTACCGGTGTGGCAAATTTTCCTGAAAATTGTTCGGGTATATCAGGTCTTTTGACTGCAGCCAAATATGCCTTGCTTGAAGCAAAAAGGGAAAACAGAACAGATGTCGTTATCAGTCTGACTGAAAAATTCGATTGAACAAGGAATTAAATATGCTCAAAAAATTTGATAATCTCCTGGAAGT
>JBFXGD010000246.1:0-4298 GCA_050178385.1 Calditrichaceae bacterium | reverse complement strand
TCCGGGACGAAACCAGGTGCGGCATATACCTTCCCAGGATCCGACGATGGATTTTATAAATGAATCAGCTTCAGGATTGTTGTGGCCGGATTTCTCCTGATCATACGTCGCATTCGACGCGGGAGCGGCCAGCGCAAATGCAAAGGTACTGATTGCCAATACGCTAAATAAACCAAACTTATTCATGATACTTCCTTCCTTTTCTTGTGGTTTACACACTAAGATGTCTGCGCAACATCTCTAATTAAATATAATCCACACTGGCTATTGTTTGCAATCACCCGAAACTTCAAATTCGCAAGGGTTTCATTTTTTTATGATATTGACTTATGTCTGCGTCTCATACATGGATAAAAGCGCGGTTGGCGATTGTTACTAATATAAACTAAGATAGGAATCTTGTATCGCGCAATTTTTCTATCTATTCCATTTTGCTCATTATTCCGCGGCTGCGGACAATTTCCTGTCATCACGTATCTCACCTATATGATAGTAAGATACAATTGATTCAATTAAATCATTTTTGGCATAATACCATTCACTCACATCCAATGTGAATTCTCCCTGAATGGCGGTATAGCGGACACATGCCTTTGTCTGATTATAGATTTCATCGTGTATTTTGAACCGGTAGCCCAGAAATTTGTCTTTATTCGCTTCAACCAGACGGAGGTACTCCCTTTTCCCGACTATCGTCCCGAATGGACTGGTATGTTTAAAATTTTCAGATATCGGCAAATGCAGAAAATCACCAACTTCCCATTTTTCAAACCAAAGTTTGACTAATATTTTTAGCTCCATCTATGTATCCTGATTTTTGGCTTCTTTGAGAGTGTAGTAAAAATGGATAACATCTTCTTCATTGGTCGGAGCGGTTGAACGATAAAAACTCACCGCGTAATCATCAATCATGTCTGCCTGGACAAAGACTTGTTCAAAACCCATTTCTGTGCAGTATTTCCTGGTTTCAGCGATTAGTTTTCCGCCAATTCCCCTTCTTTGATATTCAGTGGCTATGGCAAGATCAAAAATGTACGCCAACGGCTTCTCTGAATAGTATTGCTCCAGAACATATCCTGTCAAACCACCAACTACTTTATCACCGATCAATGCCACAAAAACATAAAAGTCATCTTTCTTTAAAAGATTCCGCAAGTGATCCGATTCGGGAATTGAAAAATTCTTCATTTTGAACACTTGTTCAAAGAGTCTGATAACATGTATAAATTTATCAATATCATTGTCGCCAAGTTTTTTAACTAAAACTGTTCTCATATCTTAGTTCAGATAATTTTTTATGAAGTTTTTCCGTCTTTTCTGTTTTTCGATTCGTAATCTTTATGCTCTTTTAATTCGCAATTTACCATCCAGTGTATGCCGAATTTATCGGTAAACATGCCAAAATAGGCTCCCCAAAATGTTTTATTCAGGGGCATCCTGATTTTTCCGTCTTTTGAAAGCGCATTGTAAATTCTTGTCGTTTCTTCTATAGAATCAGTGTTGATCGAGATGGAAAAATTATTCCCTTCCACAGTGGCTTCGCCAAACGCTTCGGAAGAATCGCTTCCCATTAAGACTGTTTCTTTACTAATGGGCAATGAAATATGCATGATTTTTTCTTTGTCGGCATCTGAAACCGGATACTCCGGGTTCTCCGGCATATCCTTAAATTTCCCGATATAGGGGAAATCACCTCCAAATACAGATTTGTAAAAATTGAAGGCATCTTCACAGGTTCCATTAAATGTTAGATAAGGATTGATTGTTGTCATCTTATTTCCTTTTTAGATTTCTTCATATTAGTTTTTTCTGTCACGGAAATAGTCCGGCTGTGGCAATATATTTACAGCAAAGCATTTATTGGGGCCGGTTATAGATGGAAATTTATGCCATGGAATGTAAACCGAACATATTTCCTTCGGTATCATAGGCCAATGCGATGTACCCGTATTCACCTATACTCATTTTTTCTTTTTGAATTCGGCCGCCATTTTTGGTAACGCGCTCCAGCTCTGTTAAGCAGTCTTTTGTGCTAAAATAAACTATGGTGCTGTTTCCGCCGGAAGGGAAGCCATCCATCTTCACTAATGATCCTGAACTTCCGAAACTTTCCAGATTTGCTGGAAATCCCCACATCTCAATACCGGAAGTATCAATTTTTGTCAGTTTTTTGTTAAATACAGATTCATAAAAGCCCTTGGCTCTTTCCATATTCTGAACATATATTTCAAACCAATTAACCGGATTGTTGGCCATAATTTAATCTCCTGTATTTCGTTTTTGATTAAAATCCCTGACCATCTGTAATATTCATCTTAGCCGGGCATCTTCATTAACTCTGACACTTCCAGTGAACCGCCGATATCGAGAAACGGACAGGCTTTTGCAATTTTCAGCGCTGTATCCATGGAGGCGGCTTCGATTATAGTGTAACCGGACATTGCAGTTGCGCTCCCTGTGGTGACACTACCGTCAGAATTTACAGTACTCGTGTTCTTAATCGGATTTGCCGGACTCACTGCCGAGTCACCCAATGAAGCTAACCAATCTTTATATTTCGCGAAATGCTGCTTTCCTTCTTCCGGGGTGGATGGTTGATTGCCTCCCAGATAAGTAATAATATATTTAGCCATTTGTTTTATCCTTTCGTGAAAAGTGAATTTTATAATGCGAAAAAAAATCATATTCGAGTTTAAAATCTCCCGGAGACCGTCCGACGGTATGTAACGCAGAGTGCCGCCTTTTTACTCCAAAATCTCTGGCTCTACCAGATTAGCAAGCTGCGCAAGTGACTCCTGCCAGCCAAGATAGCACATCTCCAGTGGAATGACTTCCGGAATCCCTTCCTGCACGATATTTATCTCTGTTCCGCAGGATACCGGTTTTAGGGTAACCGTCGTCCGCATTTCTCCGGGCAAGTTTGGGTCGTCAAATCTATCTGTGTAGATGATTTTCTCATATGGCGCCAGTTCACGATACTCACCGCCAAAGGAGTGTCCCTGGCCTGTTGTAAAGTTTGTAAACGACATCTTGTAAGTACCGCCGACTTTGGAGTCCAGGTGATGAACTTTGCAGGTGAAGCCGTATGGCGGAAGCCACTTGGCCATCGCTTCAGCGTCTAAAAACGCGCGATAGACGCGCTCCGGTTTTGTACGAAGCACGCGGTGAAATTGAACACTGCCGGTTGACATGATCATTTCTCCTTTATATTCTCGCCAATTATAATCGGACTGAAAACGCGCATCAGTATTGCTGATAGTATTGTAGCTCCAGACGTCATCATGTTTAGGGTTCTGACGTGGACATTCTTTTTAGGCTATCAATTTTTATGGGTGTCGTCGATTTCATTAAATGATGATTAAACAAACATACTTTCATCGTCTTTTATTTCTTTGCTGATTTTAGAAATCACAGCATAAATTGATTAAAAAAGCAAGGTGCTACTATATTCAAAAGTCTTTACATTTTTCATGGCTTTTTGAACCAAGTCCATATTTATCCGGATCTCATTGAATTGACTTTTAGAAAGCGGTACCATCATTTATTCAATTTCGTTGAGCTGACAAGCAATAAAAAGGAGGGCTGACCCGGCAAGGGATGACTTTAGGAAGGTAAACCGAAGAGGATATGAGCTATTGTGTTTTTCCTCTTATTTCTTCCAGTACTTCTATTTGTATGTACTGAATTTTCGATAGGCTGCCATCACTAAAGTTAAAATTCGGATAGTTATTTTAACAGCCTAGACAGACGCTCTAAGCTATTTAATATTTTGTTCTAAATATTCTTTCAATCTGTTTTGAATAAAATACTCCCATCCTCCCGTACAGCTTTCTCTTGTAAATTCTGGAATATCATCAGGAAAACTTTCCAGCACACTATTGGTAAGCGTTAACGTTGTCAAATCATTTTGTGCCGAGAGCTCAAATTCCACCAGTCCTTCACCCGGATATTCCTTAAATTTCCAGCTGTAGGCGATTTTTTTTGGTGGCACGACCTCCGTAATCTCCCAAAGGTGCAGAAAATTTCTTCCTTCATTGGTTACATTGAACTGAGTTTTAAATCCCACCTCCGCTTTGAATAAAGGGATATTATCAAAATACCATTTTTTCATCAGATCTATATCCGTTATGGCATTCCAAACATCCGAAACCGGTCTTTTAAAACTCTGTTTCACGACAACCGGCTTATCACCTTTTTTCATCTCCCACCTCCCTTATGTGATTATATAATTCACATTATTTGATTCTGAAATTTGAATTGAAGTGTGCCATTCAGGTAGCGATCTTCATTTAAATTAT
>JBFXGD010000245.1:0-4299 GCA_050178385.1 Calditrichaceae bacterium | reverse complement strand
TTTAACAGAGGTAATTGGAAAAAGATAAGATAATATGAAAAAAGTGCTTGATACGACACGTTTTATTTCTTTTGAAGGAATAGATTTCTCGGGAAAGACCACTCAGATTGAACTTTTACACAATTATCTGAACACCAAAGGTTTTCAGGTTTATATATTGAGGGAACCGGGTGGAACGGTTATTTCCGAAAAAATAAGAGATTTGCTGCTGGATATTAAACATGATAATATGGATTCGCGCGCGGAAATGTTCCTGTACAGCGCGGCTCGGGTTCAATTGTTGACTGAAAAAATTATACCGCTGTTAAAAAAAGGTTATTTTGTTCTTGCGGACAGGTATGTTGACTCAACGACCGCATATCAGGGTTATGGCCGGGAGATCGATCCCGGCATCATAAAAAATATCAACCGGGCTGCAACTTTTGACATCCTGCCGGGTATAACATTCTACCTTGAGATTGATCCGGCAATGGCATCGAAGCGCAGAATTAACAGCGGTCGATCGGAAGATCGGCTGGAATCCGCCGGAATAGAATTTTATCGTAGAGTGTTTGAAGGGTATAAAAAAATAGCAGCGGACGATCCGGACCGGGTTAAAGTTCTCGACGCCGTACTTCCAATCGATCTTCTGCATAAATTGATCATAAAAAATATTACTTTACAGAAATAGGTATAAAAGATGAAACGTAGTATCAGAATATTGCTCATTGGATGGTTTGCGGCAGTTTTATTGGGAGGCGCGTGGTTTGTAAATTCGGTGCACGCCGATGAACAGGATTACTACTACCGTTTGAAAAAGAGCTGGCAGTACATGCAGCGTGTTTATGAACAGCTAAACATGCACTATGTGGAAGAAATAGATCCTTACCCCTTAATAAAAGCCGGTATTGACGGTATGCTTGATAAACTGGATCCGTACACCGTGTTTATTGAAGAAGACGGAGACCGCCGGTTACAAATCATTACGACTGGTAAATACGGCGGACTTGGTATGGAAATTAGTATGCGGGATAAAAAAGTGACTGTTATTTCACCGATGGAAAAGTCCCCCGCTAAACGCGCGGGAATCCAGGCCGGAGACATTATCGAGAAAATTGATGATCTGGAACTTAAAGGGCTGAGTATTGATGAAGTATCAAGAAAGCTTAGAGGTGAAGTCGGGACTGAGATAAAACTGTCTCTTAAGCGGCCCGGCTTTGATACACCTATAGAATTGACTTTAAAACGGGAAGAAATAGTCATTGAGGATGTCGGTTATGCGGGTTTTGTTGAACCCGGGGTAGCCTATGTCAGCCTGAACGGATTTACAGAAAAGGCGGCGGTTGAGTTAAAAAACACGATCCTAAACCTTCAGAGTGAAGGGCAGATCAGATCGTTCATCCTCGATTTGAGAGGAAATCCCGGAGGATTACTTGAATCGGCAGTTGATGTGGTCAACCTTTTTGTTGATAAAGATGAACTTGTGGTTTCAACAAAAGGATTCAGGGAAGGAGAAGTAAAATTCTATACGGATAAGAAACCGCTTTTACCCCATGTACCATTGGCTGTTCTTGTGGATGAAGGTAGCGCCAGCGCATCGGAAATTGTAGCCGGAGCGCTGCAGGATCTTGACCGTGCGGTTATCGTAGGACAACCAACGTTTGGCAAGGGGCTTGTGCAGAAAGTTTATACAATTGATAAAGAAAGTGATGCCAAGTTAAAAATAACGACTGCGAAATATTACATTCCGAGCGGCCGGTGTATACAGAAAAAAGATTATTCGGAAGATAATGATGTGATTTTTTCACATAAAAAAATGACCGGAGATGAGCAGCCGTCTCATATTTTTTACACACGCAATAAACGGGAAGTTCTGGATCAGGGCGGCATCTATCCAGACATGGAAGTGGTGGGAGATTCAATAAATTATGTGTTTATTGAATTGATCCGGCAGAATATGTTTTTCGACTATGCTGTTCAGTATCATCTTGATCATCCGACATGGCAAGGTGAGTTTAAAATCGATGACAAGACATGCCAGCAATTTCATGATTTCCTCAAAGCAAAGAATTTTCAGTATGACATGGAAGGGACTCAGGAACTGCAGAAACTTGAAAAAATAGCGTCCAAAAAAGAATTTTCAGATGATATTCTCGGCTTAATCGGGCAATTAAGAGTAAAACTCGAAAATGAAAAAGAACGGGATTTCCAGGATAACCGTCCTGTAATAAAAAGATATCTGAAGATGGAGCTGGCGGAAAAATATTTTGGAAAAAAGACACGTGACCAGTATTCCATTGAGTTTGATCCCCAGGTAAAAGAAGCGCGGTTATTGATGAAAGACCAGCAGCGTTATGTAAAAATTCTGGCTAATAAATAGATTCTAAATTAAAATTTTCAAAAGTTTTAATCATTAATTAAATTATTGAGCCCTGGAGAGATGCAGGGCTCTTTTTATTTGTAAAAAGTTTAACAAAAATTCAACGATATTGTATTAACTTTTAGAATGTGAATTCAAATTATATGCATACCAGACCTCTTTTTGAAAAAATCTACCTTACTGCCAGGGAACTTGATTATGAAATATATGTGGTAGGCGGATTTGTGCGGGATAAAATATTAGGGAAGACTGTTAAAGATATTGATTTTGTTGTTGTGGGTGACGCCATGAAGTTTGCGGATCACCTGAAAAGGGCATTGCATTTAAAACGCATGGTCCGCTATCCCCGTTTTGGGACTTTTATGGCCAGATATTATGATTACATGCTTGAATTTGTAAATGCCAGGGAAGAATCCTACTCGGAATATTCGAGAAAGCCGGTAACCAGGCAGGCGGATTTGTATTCCGATCTAAGCAGGCGTGATTTTACAATTAACACCATGGTAATGGATATTTCGCCTGAAAAATACGGTACGATAATCGATGTTTATAAAGGGCGGAAGGATCTCGAAAAAGGTATAATAAAAACACCGCTTGATCCGATACAAACATTCAATGATGATCCGCTTCGAATGATGCGCGCGATCCGGTTTGCTACTCGGTTCAATTTTAAAATCGCGCCGAAAACATACAGCGCCATCTCAGAAGCTGCGGATCGGCTGAGCATCATCTCCGATGAACGGATCACCGATGAATTTAATAAGATATTATTGTCGGAGAGACCATCCATCGGGTTGAAAATGCTGGATGAAACAGGCCTGTTAAAACAGTTCCTGCCGGAGTTAAGCGTGACGAAGGGTGTTGAACAGAAAAAGGAGCATCACCATAAAGATGTATTCTACCACACACTCGAAGTAGTTGATAATATCGCTAATAAAACAGACCGGCTCGAACTTAGATTAGCGGCTTTGTTTCATGATATCGCCAAACCAAGAACTAAAAAATTTATAGATGGCACGGGGTGGACCTTTCACGGGCATGAAGTCGCCGGAGAGCGTATGACCAACGCGATCATGAACAGGTTAAAATATTCAAAAGAGATGATCAAATTTGTTAAAACTCTTGTGCGGTTACATCTGAGACCTATGGCGCTGGTGAATGAGGAAGTTACCGATTCGGCGATCAGGCGTCTGATTTTTCTTGCCGGTGAACAAATTGATGATCTTATGGATTTATGCCGCGCGGATATAACATCAAAAAATCCGGGAAGGGTGAAGCGGTATCTGAAAAATTATGAGATGGTGGTCGAAAAAATGAAGGTGGTTGAACAGCGTGATCATCTCCGGAACTTCCAGCCACCCGTTGACGGTAAAGAAATAATGGAATTGTTCGATCTAAAACCGGGTCCTATGGTCGGCAAAGTTAAGAAATTTGTTGAAGAGGCAATCCTCAACGGTGACGTCCCCAATGAGCATGACGCATGTCTTCAATTAATCATCAATCATAAACAGGAATTACTGGAAAAATGAGAGTCTTGTTCTGGTATATGGATCATTTCGGGTATTATCCCGCGATAAAAAATCTTGAAAACACCAGTTCAGTCGATGATGGCGCTGAATTTGAAAATACCATTGTCGCATTTATCCATGGTGAAAAGACGGATGAAGACGATGCTTCAAAAACGGAAACTAAATTAGTCAAGAATATCAAATGGCTTGCCGGTAAGCTGGAATGTAAAAATATCGTTCTCCATTCATTCGCGCATCTGGGAGAATCCAAGTGCGAACCGCAATTTCTACAAGAACTTTTTGACCGTGTTGAGACGAGGCTCGATAATACGGGCTATAATGTCACTCAGACTCCGTTTGGATACTTTCTTGATATTAAAATCGATGCTCCCGGCAAATCCCTGGCAAGGGTTTACAAAGAATTCTAAAGTC
>JBFXGD010000244.1:0-4348 GCA_050178385.1 Calditrichaceae bacterium | reverse complement strand
CCCCCGCCGGCGGCAGTCACTCCGGCAAGACCATCCAAAACCCGGTCACGATCCCGTTCCGTCTGTAACCTGCCGAGGAACCAGGTTCCCGTATTGGACAGACCCTTATAATCAAGATCGACGGGATTCTGAGTAGCGACGACAACCCCGACGCCGAAGGCCCGCGCCTGTTTTAACAGAGTCAGTAGCGGTTTTTTTGACGGCGGATTGCTCACCGGCGGCATATAACCGTAAAGCTCATCGATATAAAGCAGCGCGCGCAGGCTTCCCGTTCCCGATTGTGTTCTCATCCATCCTATAAACTGATTCAACAGCATCGAAACAAAAAACATTCGTTCGGCGTCTGAGAGATGAGCGATGTAAAATATGGATACCCTCGGCTTTCCCGATTCCGTATATAAAAACTGCTGAACATCCATGGCGTCTCCTTCAAGCCATGTCTGGAACGCGGGTGAGGCGAGCAGATTATTCATCTGCATGGCCAATTCGAATCGCTCCTTGGCAGGATAGAACGAATCGACATTAAACACACCAATCTGGCTTACCGGCGGATTTTGTACCGACTGAATCAAATCCGGCAAAGTAAGATCCTTCCCATTCCCCCAAAAATGATTCAGAATCGTTGAAAGCAAAATATGTTCACGGCTCTTCACCGGATCGGCGTCAATACCCAAAAGTCCCAGCAAACTGGTGACCGTCGTGCTGATGCGTTCCTGAAACGTTTCCAGCTCATCCCTGATCTCTGCCGGTGGCGCGTCAAATGATTTCAAAATTGAAACCGGCATTCCCGCCGAGCTTCCCGGGGTATAAATACTGTAATCGGCGCTGTTTTTTAATCTCTGTATCCGTTCGCCGTCTTCCCCCCATCCAGCGAGGCCGTTTTTCCATAATTCAGCCTGTTTTTCCGCAAATTTTTCGGGAGAAAGTCCTTTTCTTGCCGCCTCGCTTTCATCGATCCATGGCCGGAAATTTTCCGGAAGCAGGTCAGGGAAAGTCAGCAATAAATTTGTCATATCCCCTTTTGGATCAATAATGATCGCCGGGATGGAATCAATCGCCGCTTCCTCCAGAAGCGATATGCACAGACCGGTCTTCCCGCTTCCGGTCATCCCGAGACTTACCGCGTGTGTCGTTAAATCTTTTGAATCATACAGTACGAGTTCATCGGTGATTTTTTTCTGTTGAGAATCATATTTCTTCCCAAGATAAAATGATCCTAACTTTTCGTAGTTTTCCATAGTACTCCCGGCATTCAACTGTTTGTATCAATTTGTTATCATTTATGAATAAAATTATCGGATTAGATGAGGCGGAGAATATAAATACATCATAGCAAAATTTTGCCCCCCGGAAATAAAAAATCTGTATGGTGTCCCCAAAAGGAGACATTACCCCACACAGAAATCAACGCATTTTTTAGGTTTAATGCAAGTATGAAAAATTTTTAAAGGAATGTATATGACAATCCCGCGGCGAGTGTTTGTTTAAGCTGTCTTTTAGATGTTACATCTCTGTCATAGAACAGTTTTACATTAAAGCTTACCCCGATATATTTTGATACTTTCGCGGAAAAAAGATTGTCCCAGTTGACATCTACTTCATTAATCGCGTTAAGCGAAGAAAATAATTCCAGTTTGGATGTATAAAGAATGGTTTCACTGAGCTTCAGATTCACATCTGTTACCGATTCCGCGCCAAATTCAACCCTGCTTTTTTCTCCGTTCCCGTATATGTCCGCGTACTTATCCGTGATGGTTTCTTTTAATGCCGCTCCGAGTCGGGTTTTGACATTTTTATTCGGTTCATATCCAAGTCCCGCACTCTGTGTGAAATAACCCGGATCAAGAAAATTTGATATTTCGGCCTTGGTGTCATCCGTATAAATATATCCTTTAACAAACTGTGTTTGTCCTGTGACAGCCACATAGGGATTAACATACACTCCCAGCTTATAGGTATAAACGCTTTCCAGTTTTATTTCATCGGCAGCTTTGCGTGATTCAATATCCCCAACTTTAGTTTGCCCGAATGAAACTTTTCCGGAGTTGGCCCATTTGTATTTTGGCTGATCATTTATGTACTTTCCATTGATATCAATCTGCCATGACCAGGAATCTTCACCGCCCTGAGCCCAGTTATCAAAATTATTCTGTGTAAAATTGAGATTCCCGACAATTGATTTCTGCCATCCGTAAACAGGTTCTTTTTTCTCCTTGTCCTGTGCCATCGCCACAGCAATCACTAAAAACATCAATAGTAAAATTTTATTTAACAATTTCATCTACGTTCCTTCCCCATAGTATGATTACTGCCCGGAGAATCTCTCATTTTCCAGACAGTTATATGACATTCATTTAAATAAATTTCGTAAGCTTGCCCAGTAAACCGCCTGATTTAGATCCGCCCAGCAAACTATCCAGTCCCGGTATCGCCCCGGCAACTTTTTCAATTGTCTCCGCCGATATATTTTTTTGCAAATACGTAAATACAACCGGTAAAAACTTTTTTACCATGCTCATGGAAAAACCGGCCTTTGAAAAATTATCGATCATCGATGATAATTGAGCGGATTGTCCCCCGAGAAGCCCGCCGGCCATTTTTGATAAGCCGCCAAATAATCCTCCGGATGATTTACCCTGTGAATTTAAAAATCCCGTTAAGAGATCGCCCGCTCCGGGAATGGCCGAAGAAATACTGCTGAAAGCATCAGCGGGAGCGTTTTGTTTTACGGTATTAAGCAGCGCTCCAAGGCCGCCTTCAGCTTTGCTTTTGTCAATGCCAAGTTCGGAAACAAGGCTTGTTAATAATTCTGTCATTATAACTCCTTAAAAAGATAAAATAATTAAACGAAAACAGCCAAACCTACTTAAGATTCGGGATTCGGATACGCTGTCCCGGATATATCAGATTCGGGTCTTTAATGACTTCCCGGTTTGCTTCAAAAATTACCGGGTATTTCATTGCGTCGCTGTAGTAGCGTTTGGCGATCTTTGAGAGTGAATCACCTTTGACAATAGTATAATACTCTGTTTCTTCCTTTGCCGGCGGCGCTTGCAAATTATCAGCGTTCACCTTTTCCACACCCTTAACATTCCCGGCAATCAAAAGCGCTTTTTCTTTTGTAGCCTGTGAATCGCATGTTCCGGCAAGTGTTACAACCCCGTCATCAAATTTGACATCGAGCTGTGAAATCCCGCCCATAAGTTCTTTTTCAACAAGTTTTTTTATATCTTCAGCTTCATCACCGCCGCCAAAAATATTCGCGCCGGCATCTTTTAAAAAATCAATAAATCCCATTATTTTCTCCTTCATTATTATATTTTAAAAAGAAAGGCCTTGTCAATAAACGGCAAGGCCCAGTAGAAGGCAAACCAGTGATTAATAGTTTACCATCGGATCCAGTTTTTTTGCGTGTTCAATCCAGGCTTCCACATTGGCCAGACCCGGGAGCTGACGCACTAAGGCGCGTCCGGATGAATTTACTTCCTTCATCTTGCCGAGCAGATTCGCAGCGTTCCGGTTACGGAGTTCTTTCACTGTATCAACACCCGCCTTTTCGAGTAATTCGGCATACTCGCTCCCTACACCCTTCACACGGAACAAATCAGCCATGTTTACCCATTTCAAGACTGTCCCTTCATCGATACCTGTTTTTTCGGCAATCGCTTTTCTTCCTTGTCTGGTACATCCTTTTTTGAGAAGTGTGTTTACGCTGCGGACATTGGCGACCTGCAATTTCTTTGCAAAACTGGGGCCGATACCTTCCACTTCACTGATTTTGTAACTTGCCATGATTCAATCTCCTTGTTTTGTTAATGATTCGGATTTTTTGTTGTTGCGTTATATATATCAAACGCGGTGCCAGTTTTTACAAATGCGATTCATTGACGGGAGGAATCAATGCTGTTCAAACCATAAGGTGTTAATTTTTAAAGCCTTATTGGAGAATAATTATTTGAAAATGAACCAGAATGTTATGCGGTGGAGTTGTATTCGTGTGAGATTAGGTGGGTGAAATCACCCGAAAATTAAATCGTGTTGTGGAAAATAACCCATTTAGCACCAGTCTCCCCCGACTGAATGAACTGTAAATAATATATAGATTTTCATCGTAAAAGCACTATAAAAATAAAAAAAGCGGCGCTGCAAAAAAACAGTACCGCTTTTTCATTACCCGGGGCAGGGTAATGAGAGAATGATTTATTGTTTTAATTCAGTTGTACAATTGGGACAGCGGGTTGCCTTGATTGAAATTTGCGTAAAACAGTGCGGGCAATCTTTAGTTGTCGGTGCCGGCGCGGGCTTCTCATCTACTATTTTCTTCATGCGATTCATCTGCTACACCACC
>JBFXGD010000243.1:0-4374 GCA_050178385.1 Calditrichaceae bacterium | reverse complement strand
AAGAGACCTTTTGATTTGAATGCCCGAACAACATGGCCGAGGGTAGGGGCGCCGCTTGCCTGCGTCCAGGAAATTCTCAGTTTATTTTTCCCGAAAAGCATCCGGGCAGGCTGCCGCCGGTCAGTGCGGATCAATTTTTGAACCCCCACCTTTTTCCTCTTTACCGCAACATCACAGAGTGGTGAAAAATACGTATTACCCATTGGCAATCGGTTCAGGCCAAAAAGCATGTCCTGAACCGATGTGATAATTTTTTTATACTTCCAAGCCGTATCGAATTCAAGGGGAATGGATCAAGAAATTCAGTTTTTTAGTCGTCTCACAAACCATTTTTTATTACATGTCTATTCATTCTAGATGCAAAAAGGGACTGACTTCCGAGAGACCCTAATAATTCTAAAACAAACTATTGTTAAATCAATTTTCTCCTTTTCAACCACTCAAAGATAATGGAAAAGGTACCGACTGTAGTATTGCTATGTTTATTGTAAAGATTATGATCACAATTGGGGAAAACCTTAATGGTAAAAATACCGGGATGTTTTTTGTCCAGGCTTCTGAGTTTAGCGACACTGTCAAAGGTGGGAACGCTCCGGTCAGCCTCTCCCACTATCCATATGGACGGCACGGCCAGAGCCTTCAAGGCTTGCTCCGGATCATATCCATGCGGTCCTTGGTACTCATTATATAACCGTTCTATCTCCTGCTCGCTCAGGTTCTTGTAATATCCCGGATCATCGCCCGTAAGCTGACTATAATACATTTCCTGCCCGTATGTCACTGCCGGGCCAGATATGCTGGCAATATATTTCACTCCGCTATTGCGGGAAGCTGCCAATGGCATAATCCAGCCTGCCTGACTGACACCGATCAGCCCTGTCTTTGCTGAATCGATGTCCGGATGGGAAGAAAGGAAAGATATCGCCGAACTGGCGTCATCTGCCAAGTCTCCCAGAAGAATTTCGCTATCATGAATTTCTATTGGCTTGTATTTGCCGGTTGACTTTCCGACTCCTCGCTTATCATAAAGCAGGATGGCCAATCCTCTGGGCACAAAAATCCTGATGTACCCATCCAGATCTTCCTTCGTGACGGGAGCCGATCCGGGTATAACAACAGCAGCCGGAAACGGTCCTCTCTGTAACCGAGGAGTAGCCAAAACCGCATCTAATATAACGCCGTTACTGGATATTCTGACGTGTTCCTTACGTATGAATATAATACCCGAATCAATTATAAATAGAGCCAGAATGATTACTGCTATTATCAATAAAATTGTTACAAACAACTTTTTCTTCATCAAAGCCTCCTCATTCAAATTTCAGTAAAGCGGCAAGTGCTGTAAATCCTAAAAGAAATATAAGTCCAAAACGATTTTGATAGACTTCGTTTTTACACATTTTTTCCAGATATAATCTCCGTTTCTAGATTTGTTTTTTTCCAGCCAACGTTTAAAAAGCACCCGCCGCGGTTATGCGGTCGGTGTGAAGCGGGTTGTCGGGTGGTTATCATTTCTCATAATGATAATGATATCTGAAGGAAATAAAACAAATATGATGGTTGTCTATTTTGTAAACGATTCTGTGTTCATGATCTATTCGTCTTGACCAAAATCCTTTGAGATGGAATTTCAATGGTTCCGGTTTACCAATCCCTTCAAATGGTGAACGGTCAATTTCTTTGATCAGATCGTTGATCCTTTTAAGCTGTTTCTTGTCATGCTCGAACCAGTAGAGATAATCTTTCCAAGCTTCATCAGTGAACAGTTTATTCATCTGAAAGAAGTCCCTTTTCTGTCACTTTTCCGGATTCTAGCTGAGCGATTGATTTCTGCAAGTGCCGGGCATTGGCTTCATTTCCGAGCAAATAACTGGTTTCGATCAACGAATTGTATTCATTCACGGATATGAGAATGAGGTTTTCATTGTTTTTTCGGGTTATGATCATGGGATCATGATTTTGGAACACTTTATCTAAGTACCGTTTAAGATTTTGTCTAAGGTCTGAATAAGAGACAGCATCCATTTTTCACCTCTATTGTACAAAATATTGTACTTTGTGGGTTTTGTCAATTCATTTTTTCACACAACGCTCACTGTTCAGCAGCCGCGTATTCGCGGTCTGCTGAAACGAATTGTTGGCCTTTCATTTTATATATGCAGGCTTTAGGTCATTCATCATTGGATAATGCTTGATATTCAAAGTCAATATTTCAGCGTTTTCTTGATAGGCTGTAGCCGCTAACAGAGCATCTGCTAAACCGATTCCGTGTGATTTGCCAAAATCTCGCTTGTATAAACCTCCCATTTTGGCAATTTCAGTGTCAATGGGGACTATACGGAAAAAAGATATAAAATTATTCAAGACAGACAGTTCGTCATCGCCTTTCACACCGGCAAACAATTCAGCCACAACGATTGGAGACAGGATAATATGAGGCGAAATCGTATTGATCAGCTCTATGGCTTTTTCATTGCCACGTAAAAAATCAATCAATACATCCGTGTCAACAAGCTTTTCCTTAGACATATTTTTTACCTGTCCCATTCAGATCTTAAAGCCTTGAAATCAGGAAGATCATCTCTGTCCTTCCATATTCCCGCAGCTTCTTTCAAAGCCGATTTTTTTTGGTTTTGATCTGCCTGCTCTATAAGACGATCAATGGCTTCACGAATAAGTTCGCTTTGTTTTTTCCCCATATTTTCAGCAAGTATTGTGAGCTTGGCTCTCTGCCTGTCGGTAAGATAAATTTGCGTCCGTATCATGGTACACCTCACAGATAATGTATACACCCTACATATACATCGTTATTTGTTTTTGTCAAGGCCAACGCTCACTGTTCAGCAGCCGCGTATTCGCGGTCTGCTGCAACATATTGTTGGACGATCTCTTTTTTTATTCTTTCCAATCCTCAAGTTTCAAGCTTTTTATTCTGCTGAATTCATCAGTGTTATTGGTAACTAGGATCAGATTCTTGGCCAGAGCCTGAGCGGCAATAAGCATGTCGTAGGGACCAATCAGTTTGCCCTCTTTCTTCAATTGTGAACGAATCATTCCAAACACTTCTGCATCTTGATCATCAAAATCAAGGATTTCAAAGGGGGCCAGGAATTCGGTTAATGAGATCCGATTTTTCTCAATATTTTGGCTGTTATAAACTCCAAACTGTAATTCCGCTACAGTGATGCTTGACATGCATATTCTTTCATCGAGGGCTTCATGTAATCGTTCTAAAACGTGGCTCGGCTTTTTGTTTTTAATGAATATACACGTATTGGTGTCAAGCAAATACATCACAACCCTTCTCTTTCCTGCATTTGCGGTTGCTCCCGCCCATCAGCCATGTAATCGTCGGTAAATCCGTATAGCCCATGTAAAAATGTTTCCCAGACCCGATTTTTCGGGAACAGGATGACGGAATCACCCACTTTTTGTATCAATACTTCTGTGCCTTCGAATTGATATTCTTTGGGCAATCGCACCGCTTGGCTTCGACCGTTTTGAAATAGTTTGGCTGTTTGCATTTTGCACCTCGCAAACAATATATATCGCGATATATACCTTGTCAATTTTTCCCTTAATTTCGTCGAACGCTTCCGCTCAGTAGCCACGCTTTGCGTGGTCAACTGCAGCGGGTTGTTGCATGGGATTGTTTTTGTCTTCTTCCCATGTTAGGGGATTATTTCGGATATAGTCCCTGATTTTATTCAGAGATTCTTCATTTCGGATGATGTGATCGTGATAGGAACGTTGCCAGATTTTACCCGAAGTGTTGAGATTGTTGGTTTCGATATGGTTCAAATATTCATTGGTACATTTTGATTTGAATGCCCGAACAACATGGCCGAGGGTAGGGGCGCCGCTTGCCTGCGCCCGTTGTTTAATAATCACGATACCGTGAACATGGTTGGGCATAATGATGAATCCATCCAATGAAACAGAATCGAATTGATTGGGGATTTCATTCCACGTGTTTTCAATTATTTTTCCGATTTCGGTCAATTCTATTTTCTGCTTTTTTATGGGATTTGTGGGATTTTGATTGTCGTGTGTCCTTCCAAGTCGTATCGAATTCAAGGGAGATGGATCAAGAAATTCAGTTTTTGTTCAGGTTTTACCGAAGAGATTTCGGTGAGCGGATGACCTGGCCACAAAAGAGGATGATGTCCTGCCCGCCGAAATCTGCGCGGTAGGAATCCAGCCCCTGGGCAATTTTCCTCAGTTCCGCCAAGGCCTGCCGGTACTATTCCATCGTGCCGGATCAGGGTCTGTTTCCGCCGCCCTCCTCAAAGTAAGTGCGCAGCTTTTCACGGCGACGGTCAACACACTCCTGCGGAGGGTCCTCTAGCGGACAATCCTCAAACACAACGCCCA
>JBFXGD010000242.1:0-4376 GCA_050178385.1 Calditrichaceae bacterium | reverse complement strand
CGCTCTTCCGATCTATCATAACACCAAAAGTTTCCTCCTCCGTTATACCTTATATCTAATATCAAACCTTGTTTATCTATCATAGAAATCAAAATAGAATCAAATATCCGAATTGCATTTAAACTATCAATTTTTTGATATTCACTATCAAACAAAGCTTTCTCAGTACCATGAAATCTACTTATTCGTATGTATCCAAGATTATTTGATTTCGAGTAATAAAATAATGGGACATTTCTTTCATTCGGCCCTGCATTTTCAATGGTTTGAAATTGATTTTTTCTTAATGTTCTATAACTGACATTCCATACACTATCTTGTAATGAGCGTGGAACTTCTTCGTTCACATTGTCACGTCCGGGAGCTGCAAATTTAAAATCCTCACCCTTTAAAATGAACGAATGCCCATCTTTTAATGGACTTATCATTTCTGATAATATTGAAATTAATTCATTCTCTGAAGTAGAAGGATTAACTTTTTTACGATAAATCTTATATTGTTCATGCCAATCAACAGAATCCATAGTGAAGAATGCATAATTATCTTCGTATGCCTGCCATGAATTCTCAAATGATTGTTCAATCTCACTAATTTCCTGTTTACAGGAATAAAAAGTTATCAGATATAATGAGAGTAGTAAAAGAAAAATTCTCATAGTTATAATTTTCGTTCTGCCTCCCAGCCTTTTGGAATTTTAAGATGGTCCCCAAAACATTCTTTGTATGTTTCCCAAAAAACCGGCATGATCAGGAACCCGAATAATATACTCACATTTATCTAAAACAAAATCACGTCAATCCGTATTTTCAATTATTGAAGAAAAATATAAAGGCATAAATAAAATCGATATCATTATAGACAAAAGGAATGAAAATTTCAAGAATGTATTAATTTAGATGTCTGTCGGGCAAAGTTTTAATCCATCCCGGCAGATTTTGACTCGAACCGTCACTAATTGAATCCGTCCCTATGGACATTTGTTGACAATTTTAAATGATGCTTTTAAAGAACAGGTAGAATTTATACCCTGAATCGCGTTCCATTCTGGCCGGAAATGTAAATTCCGGTTATAGATGTTTGACTTTTTTGATTTTCCTATCCAAAGGGAGAGCCAATTACATGAAAGGTAAGATCAAAAGCTATATGCGATAGCATAGCTATTAACAATCCACGTTTCCAAAAAATCCAGCCGAAAGTTGTACCCGTTATTAAATTACCGGTCATTGTAACACCGATAGTTAAAGGAGTAAGTTTAAAAAAGTTGCTTGTTATCGGGAAGTGCATCAAGCCAAATATGAATGCCGATATAATAATGCCTGCCCATATTATATGATTTGTTGGCTCCTTTAAGTTCTTGAAATACAGAATGGAGGTAACGATTAAGGACATTAAACCCAGCCGATATATTATTTCTTCATTGATACCTACAACAATAGAAACGAGAACATAATACCATTTTGAGGGGCGTTCCTGCAGAGCCGTTACCGGATAGAATAAATTTTGTAATTCAAATAGAACCAATAATGCTATTGCTATAAAAATCGCCAGGACGACACCTGATAAAAAAGACTTCCAATCCATCAATTCACTAATTGTTTTTTTGCTAAACAACCGGGCAAGAACAGGCGCTCCCAGGTTCGCCCCTGACGAGACCCATAAACCAATAAAAATGATAACGGCTCCAATTATAAGGCTGAATATGCCGGTCTCAATAATATGATCATAAACTGGTTTATATAACTTATTTTCAATCACACCGGATTCAAATTTGAGTCGGTTTAGTTCTCTTATAAATGCGATGTTTGCCAAAGATGCAGCAACGTATAGTATTAAAAGACTCAGAGCTACCTGTCGGCGATACTTTTGTTTTTCTTCTTTATTTGGTTTGATTGGTGAGGTAAGTGCTTTAATCATAAAGATTATTAAATGTTTTGTAAGAAATATTAACGGTTTTCTGCATACACTGGCACGTGATTGTCACGTATAACACCGGTTTAGCAGTCATTATGGACGAAATGTAATTCCAAAATAGATACCAGTCAAGAAATTACAGCTAACTTATAATGAAACGTCTCGGTTAAGAATCATTTTTACTCTATTAATGGAGAAACAATCCGTCGGTGACAATTGGAGCGATTAATCATATATAGAACGATCAACACGACATCAATCTGCGATACCGTTCGGCGTCGGATAAATTGTACCATTTTCAAATCTATAAACATACAACACCATCAGATTTTCCCGGATTCCCATAATCTAATCATGGCCATCATTTAATCGTTTCAAGCTGCCAAAGGGGGGCAGGTCACAGTTCAGACCATTCTTACTCTTTTTTCTTTTTTCTTTTTTCTTTTATCTTAAAATTCCTACTTCCTACTTCCTACTTCTTACTTCTTACTTTCTTCCTGCTCGGACAGAAAATTCGCCCCGAAGAATCGCAAACAGTAGCTTTGTGATAAACGACCAAATTATCCTGACCGGCAGAATAGGGATTCCCGCTGTAATTGTTCGACCCCTACGGGGCCGCGGGATGTTGTGGGGTCCGTTTTTCTACAAAAATGCCATCCCTTCGGGATTGGAGATCCAATTTTCTTTACCCACCCTACTCTTAACTCTTTTCTCTTAACGCTTTTAAATTCCTACTTCCTACTTCTTACTTCTCTTCTCTTTTTTCTTTTATCTTTTGTCTTTTTTCTTAAAATTCTTACTTCCTACTTCCTACTTTTATTTAATCCCAATTATAATTATGTTATCCTAATTCCAATTCATAATCTGTTTATAAAGTTTACCGGAGAAATTATGTATAAAATGATCGGTGGTATAGTTTTGAGTCTCCTGATTTTCTCTCTTTTCTCATGCGCGGGGGAAAAAGATCTTATCCCCAATGAATTCAGCGGACTACAACTCGAAAAAAAACTGACCGGGGATCAAGCGCGCGCCTTTGTGGATAATCTTCATTTTCAGGCGGTGGCTCCGGCGGACAATGAAATCGGTTTCTACGAAGGCGGTGAAACTCCGGCTATGCTGTATATCACTCATTATTCCACAAAAGACACCGCTGATTATTATTTTCTGAAAATGACGGAAAAAATTTCCCCTGAAAACTCCGTGTTCATCAGAGGGGAGTTTATGGATGTGGACGGTCACAATATCTACCGCTGTTTTGGCATGGGGCAGACGCATTTTGTGTTCGCGAAAGACCGTGATCTGATTTGGCTGTCAGTGGATACCATACGCGGAAAAGATATTCTTTCCGACTATCTGAATTATATTGACTGATGCATGAAATATAAATACACGCGTCAGAATATTTTGAATGTTTAGTTCACCGGAGATTTAATCTTTTTTCAATGGGGAGGCATTTTCATGAGAGCCGTCAAGCCAATTCTTCTATGGTTTGTCCTTGTGTTTTCAGCTATACCCGCCTGCGCGAAGGACACTGATTTTTTAGAAGCCAATTACACCAAAAAGGAATATCAAATTGAGATGAGAGACGGCGCGAAACTGTTCACGGCTGTTTTCTCTCCGAAAGACAAATCCGTAAAATATCCAATTCTCATCAAACGTACTCCTTATAATGTGGGCCCATACGGAGACAATTTATTTCCGGATAAATATACAAGGGAATGGCGGCATCTCGCCGAGGAGGGTTTTATTTTTGTATTCCAGGATGTACGCGGCAGATTTATGTCGGAAGGCGAATATGAGAATATGCGTCCTTATATAAAGGATAAAAAATCTCCGGATGATGTGGATGAAAGCAGTGATACCTATGACACCATCGACTGGCTGATCAAAAATATTCCGGGGCATAACGGTAAGGTTGGCGTGTGGGGAATATCCTATCCGGGATTTTACGCGGCTATGTCACTGAATGAATCACATCCGGCGTTAGTTGCCGTCTCACCGCAGGCGCCCATTGCCGACTGGTATATCGGAGACGATTTTCATCATCACGGCGCTGTCTGGCTGCCGCACGCCTTCAATTTTATGGCTGTCTTTGATGTCCCTCGTGACAGCCTGACAAAATCCTGGCCGCCAAGATTTGATCATAAAACACCTGACGGTTATCAGTTTTTTCTAAAGATGGGTCCCCTGGCGAATACCAGGAAGCTATATTTTCAAAATGAACATCCCTTCTGGAATGACTTCATGGAGCATCCCGATTATGATTCATTCTGGCAGGCGCGTAGTTCACTCAACCATTTTGAAGAGGTGAAACCGGCGGTGCTGGTGGTGGGCGGCTGGTTTGACGCGGAAAATTTGTTCGGAGCGCTGAACACCTATAAAACAATCGAAAAAAAGAATCCGGATGCAAATAATGTGTTTGTCATGGGACCTTGGTTTCACGGCGGCTGGGCGCGGTCCGATG
>JBFXGD010000241.1:0-4451 GCA_050178385.1 Calditrichaceae bacterium | reverse complement strand
CCTGCGAATTATTCGTTCATTTTAAAATCCGGCTTCCGGGAAGGAATAAAAATCTTGTGAACTATACCGGCTAAAATTAATTTATTTCTTTAAAGGCATATCAATTGAATCAAAGAAATATTATTTTTAATTAAAAAGTTAGCATGTTCATAATCATTGAGAGAACGATTTTCCGAGATAGCCCGGCAGCCTGAAAAAGAAGACTGGTGAATCGGTAATAAATTTAATTTTGAATAAGAATTACTCAACCGGAGGTTCTTTATGAAGATATTTTTCAATTTCATTTCATTTACTATTTTTTTTATTGCCTCATCACTTTTTGCCCAAACCTTCAACGGAGAACCCTTCACTCACACATTTTCAATCGTTGCCCGTGATGAACAAACAGGTGAACTTGGAGTGGCTGTTCAGTCTCACTGGTTTTCAGTGGGATCGATTGTTTCATGGGCGGAAGCTGGCGTGGGAGCGGTGGCGACACAATCAATGGTAAACGCTTCCTTCGGTCCGCGCGGGCTCGATCTGCTAAAGACCGGTAAATCATCATCCGATGCGCTCAATGATCTCATCGCCTCAGATGAAGGACGTGATTTCCGGCAGGTGGCGATAATTAATACTAAGGGCCAGGTCGCGGCTTATACCGGAGAGAAATGTATTGCCGATGCCGGACATATTACCGGTAAAAATTATTCCGTCCAGGCAAACATGATGCTGAATGATAAAGTTGTTCCCGCCATGTCAAAGGCATTTGAATCAAGTACAGGTCCTCTGGCGGAAAGAATGCTGGCTGCTTTGAAAGCGGCTCAGGCGGCGGGAGGCGACATACGCGGACAGCAGTCTGCCGCTATTCTGGTAGTTAAAGGAAAAGCAACGGGAAATCTATGGGAGGACCGAAAAATTGATTTAAGGGTCGAAGATCATCCCGAAGCTGTGAAAGAAATTGAACGTGTTCTTAAAGTTTACCGGGCTTATGAACACATGAACAATGGTGATCTGGCCATCGAAAAAGGCGATGAACAGGGAGCCCTTAGCGAATACGGAGCTGCTGAAGCGATGTTTCCCGATAATATTGAAATGAAATACTGGCACGCGGTCTCACTTGTAAATATTGGCATGCTGGAGAAAGCCCTTCCTATGTTTAAACAGATATTTAATAAAGATAAGAACTGGGCGGAACTGACAAAGAGAATTGTTGCTAACGGACTTCTGAACACAGATCCTGAAACTCTTGAAAAAATTATTTCCGCGGGAAAATAACAAGATAAAAAAGGCCTAAAAAAGGCCTTTTTTATATCCTTATACTTGCTTAAATGTGCTTTATATCAAAATATTCCGGATATTTTTTTGTAAAGGCTTGATTTTTAATGACTTATAATTTAATCTATTTTTAAATTATTTTGTACAAGCGCATCAATTTTTAAACATTTCTCCATTTTTCACCTTTTTTCATTAACAATTTTATAGAAATAGGTATAATGAATCTACATTCTTTTGACGTAGATCAAAGCTCACCTGTGATAATTACTTATATTCTCCTTTAAAATATCATAATAATATTCAGAATATTCATCTGTAAACGGGAATGATTGCTTATAATGATGGCAGAAATTAAGTGAATATATTGATAGCTTTAGGAGTCTTCCACTTTTAATCGGAAGGAAAATTTAACCCTGGTTAAATATATATACCCGAAATTATCAACAATGATTAATTGACTAAAGTGAACTGTTGTTTTTTAATTTTAATCCGGAATACCATTTGTTATGAAATGATCTCCTGTAATATTGAATGCAGATTTAATTTACTCAGAGTGGTAAATATGCTGGTCTGAGATTTTAATAATATTTGTAATGTCATTTTTCATCACTTACAAATCTAAATCATCGAAGGAGGTTTTTATGCAGAAGAAGTTTACGGTACTACTAATTCTTTTGTATCTGTCTGTCGGCAGCTTGTTTGCCCAGCAGATACCGGGCGCTGCGCCCGGTTTTACGAAAGACAGCGCGTCCCCAGGATTCCAGCAGGGCGTCATCTCGTCACAAATCGAGAGATCTTTGCTCAAACCCGCGGATTTTGTATTTGCTACAACTTCATATACTTTTTCCGATCTAATTGTTTTTAGCTACTTCGATAATACAACATTTAACTTTTTTAATTCTGCGGGTGAATTAATAGGCACAACCACATTAAATAATGATGAATATTATGCTTTTACCTCCGGCGCCGGTGTATATAGAGTCGAAGGTACAAACTCATTCACATTGTTGGTTGGGGATCCTGTTTCGAATTATGTGATGGGGTATTTCGCGGTTGATGAATCGGGAAGAGCTTTATCTACGCGATTAAATACCTATATGCCGCTTGCATATGGTTATGCGCATTTTATCTTATTCGGGTATGATGACGGTACAGAATTCACTATCCGGGATCTCTCTACCGGCAATACCATTGCTGCGGGAATATTAAATGAAGGTGAACATTTTCAATTAGACGATTATTACGGTGTTTTTCTTGGTGTCAGATCAAGTAAGCCTGTATCCGCTCTAAGTTATGGCGATCAGGGATACTTTATACCGGCCACAAACGGTCTGTTCGCGGGAACGCATTTTTACGGATTTTCAGGTTATGTGGGTAGCTGGCCGAACGGCATCATTATCACCGCCTATTCGGATAACACCACATACACCGTAACCAACTCCACAACTCAGGAAGTAATATCTTCAGGCACATTAAATCAAGGTGAGGTCGCCTATGATATTATTTATGAGGATACCTACTGGGAAGTTGAAACGAGCAATAACGCGACTGTATGTAATACCCCTTATGCAAACTATTCGAGCAGTTATTACTATCTGACCCGACAAGTGGATGAATCAGGCCGCGGAATCGGTACCAATTTCTATACACCTGTCATTCCTGGCGACTATAATATCTTCTCATATGAAGACGGAAATGAAATTACGGTTTATGATCCCAATACAGCGTCAAATGTCTGGACAGGGACACTGAATGAAGGTGAAGGGTATTATTTCTATTCTACTAAAACTGTTTATCATGTGACGGGAACAAAAAATTTATCGATTATCAGCTCATTCGGCGGAGCAGCCGGCGCCGACTTTATGCCGTTGAATTTCGCGCTTGGATTACCTGACCTCGCTGTCTCTGCAAGTGATATCGTAATGTTGCCGGACACAGAGACAAGAACTGCCGGTGATCCCATCACCATTAATACAACGGTTCATAATTACGGATTTGCTACAGCGAAGAATGTGGGGATCCGATTATTTGACGGTGATCCTGACGGCGGAATTCCAATCTCGGGGATCATGTATGTCGATTCAATCCAGGCCGGCGCAAGCCATACCTACACATTAGAATGGACTGTTCCGACTAATCCGGCATATCATGCCATTTATGCGCAGGTTGATCCAAGCGATCTGGTAGTTGAATCAAATGGCTCAAACAATATCGCCTACAAGTTCATCATACCTAATGATGATCTCCTTCCACCCATTTCGGTATCTATTTCATCCATATCATCAATAAAAGTGGAAAATAACGTACCGCAGACCACTTCATTTTCAGTTACCGCCAGTCTTTTTAATACCGGCGGTGTGGAAGCGACGAATGTCACTGCCACCATTAATCTACCAAGTGGACTTTCTCTGGTTGAAGGTAACGCAACTACAAACTTTGGCAACATGCAGGCCAGCGCGGGTGACTATACAGAATGGCCGATTCATGTGGATAATCTTCCTTCCGGAAATGTATTTTTTTACACTATTACCGTTGATGCGGATAATGCGCCTGCCAAAATCATCGAGCGCATGATTCAGATCAATAAACTGGATCCGCCTGATCTGGGTATATCCCTTGTTCAGAACTCCGCATTTACCATGTTTGCCGAAATCTTCATGACAACAGATATTCCTCTCATGGCTCCGCCTGAAGTAACCGCCTCGCTCGGACAGTCAAGCGCGGAACTGACCGTGAATGATATTTCGCTTTACAACTATGGCTGTAAAGTATATTTTACAGCATCCGGTACCATCCATCTGAATGTAGATGCCGTAAGTGTTTTCGGTCCGGACTCATCCTTTGAAAAAGACTTTGGAGTGCAGCTGCTTAAACCGGGCGAAGAGACTTTAGCCTACAGTCCCGCAGGTGATGTGAGTCTGTTCATTCCGGCAGACGCCGTAAAAGATGAAATGTTCATGACCATATTTAAATCAGATATAGTCAGGGGTGAAACGAGTATGTTTGACGGTTCAGAAATCCAGTTCGGACCGACCGATTTCGTTTCAGATAAACAATTTGTCCTGACCTTTAAGTATGATGAGCTCCTCAGGAATCAGGTTTATAGTGAATCAAAGCTTAAGGTATTTTATCGTTCTGCGGGTGGCTGGGTAGAACAAGAGACATACATTGACAAGACAAATAAGGAACTTAGATCG
>JBFXGD010000240.1:0-4489 GCA_050178385.1 Calditrichaceae bacterium | reverse complement strand
AAAAGGATTAGTCATTATTCTGAAATCATTTTCACAATATTCTGTGACTACAACAATATCGATATTTACCGTAACATGTTGTATTTATTATATCCGGATAGGTTTGAGTCCGGAACATGGGATAAATGGTAGTACACCAATTCATAAATCACTCGGTTACTTCATAAGATTTAAACCATTACAAATATTATTTATTCGTTGAGTTTGACCTCGCAACAGTTGGGGACGTTCTCACCATTTGATCATTTGTTTTCAGGTCAATGATAGATCGTGCATTTTTGCCAATGTCCTGCCTCTTGTCACCGATTTGCTGACCGCATTCACCGAAATGTCAAGCCGGGTGGAAAGTCCGGTCATGCTGATTCCCAACGCTTCTACTGCCCAATAACACAGAAGGCTTCTGGCATGAACGGTCCGACGATTTTTCCCGGCGGCCAGCACATCTTCCCGCGTCATATCAAGCAATTCGCCAATCCGCTGAATGATCGTCTCCATATCCAGATCTTTGTTCCGAAAATGATGTTTCCGGTTCAGGGTTTCCGTTGCATGAGCCAGTACCGCCTCAACGAAATCGCCGTCTCCCAGAATCCGTTCGTCCCCCTTGGCAATGGCGTTCTCCCGGCGAAGCTGCTTGACCGCAGACCATCCCCCGGCGCTTCGAACCAGTCCGCCACCGATCAGATCGGATCGTTGACCCAGGGCTATTCCTTTCTCGACAAATTGCCGGTAGCGATGTCTGGCTCCAGAAAGCCGCTTGCCAAATCGCACCAGGACAGCATCCGTATCCTGCCATTCATTCTTGTGATTTCCCATCAGAACGCCATGCCCGGAAAAGGGATATGCGTCGAGTTGATTCATGTCGGAAACCATGCCCGCGCGCAGGGGATTGAGATGGATGTAACGCACCAGTTCGAGCAGGTAGGGATCTTCCTGGCACAATATGGATTTGTACCGGTTCTGAAAAAGATGGCCGGATCGGTTGTGTCGCCGGTTATGGGATATTGCATAACCGGTCAGAAGCCTTCTCATCAGCGTCGAAACAGAAACGGTTCCGGTTCTGAGCAACAGGTGAAAGTGGTTGTCCAGCATCGCCCATGCCAGGCACCGGATTCCGGAATCAGTTAAAAGGGTAGCCAGACGATCCAGAAAATTCTTTCTGTCATCATCATCCAGGAATATCTTCTGGCGGTTGATCCACCTTCCAATCACATGGTGAAGGGCGCCGGGTGCATCGATTCGTGATTGTCGTGGCATACATTCCGAATTTCAAAAGCAGGCAATGAAATCAAGTTCAAATAGTGAGAGCGTCCCCGAGGCCCCAGATATAAAGACGAATGTTCCTATCAGTTTTCCAAATATTTACTGCTACAATTTTGGCAATATTTGTTAACAAAATCCAATCCGCCTTTTATATAATTTTCACATGTGCAACACTTCAGCACTATATTGCCGCATTCAGGACAAGAACAAACATCTTTCGAGAAGAAATTTTCTTCTTGTAGGATCGCCCGCACCTGCTTAAAACACCACGGGCATAAGCCCTTCCTCTTGACCACTTTCCCAGTAGCGAGGCTCTCTGCTTTGGTCTCCATCCACTCTATGCCATTTTTGATACCTTTGGGGACGCATTTAATTATAGCTAAACATATTGTTATGAATATTGTTATGAATATTATTTTTAAAATATAAGAATTTCTGTCTCCATTTTGTAATTCATCAGCACTATAGTTCAGCATGAATAGAAACAACAGACCCAAAACCGAAATAAGGAATAATATCACAATGCATGTTCCAACGATCGATCGACCAATTTTTTTATACAACTTCGGCGATGTATAATAGCCGCCCACGTTACTTGCTAAGGAGTAGAAAAAGAAATAGACAATTCCGTAAAGAATGGCATCGAAAATGAAGAAAAGGAATACAAAATAGAAAATCATCATCAAGTCACGAATATACATTTCAATATCCTAAGCACATAACAATATTTATAAAAATGCTGATCCATTAGGTAATACCTACTCTTAACGTTCAGCAGTTAAAGGTATAATCATTTATCTCTGCAAATGTCGGAATGCAAGAATTTTAAAAGCAAAAGTAAGCAATTGATTGTATCGCCCTTTTATTTCTTGAACTACATATCCATTTCATACAATTCATCTGGTCTGAACGAATTTGACCATCCAGCAAATAAAAAATGATGACATTTTTTATTTGTCCGTCCCCCAACTCCATAGATTTGTCAATTGTATCCTGACTTACCAGAGACCCGTCTAAATTGTATTCCATCGGGCCTAACGGATCTGGCCAGCACCACACTCATACCGCTATTGGTGGATTTGTACTGGTTTCCAAATAGCCATAGCGTGAAAAACTCTATTTAAACGCTTGTTTTTCAACCCAGGACACTTCAGACATCTGAAAATAACAACGGCTTTCCGGCCTCCAGTTTGACCATAAAACCCCCCTTCTCAGGATTCATCGACTGCCTGCATATCCCATAAAATTCTTATCAAAACAACAAATTTATCGAACCCATTTAACCAGCATAACCCGTTTAACCCGCGTGTATTGTGTTTGAGCCACGGTTTTTTGGGACGTACGTGAAAATATGCGTTTCCTTTGAAAGCATGATTTGAATATGCCAAGAATAGCCTGATTGAATACGCCCGGTTTTGGGGGGCATTCTCACTTATGAACTACAGTTTTGAGAACCGGAATGATCGGTCCATCCGGCTTACGACAACGCCATATCGTCAATCCGCCGATTGCCACCATCCCGACCCGGCTATCTACAAAACGGCCACTGCAACCGTCTGATGGCTTTTCCGCGTAATCCTGCCGGTAAGACCGTTGTTTTTACGGATTGAATCCCGGAATTGTGATGGAATCGCTCCGGAAATCCGGTTCTGAAGGAAAGGTGATAAGCGGAGGATCATTTTGTCTGACAGAGGGGATGTTTCAATCTCAACTTCCGGTCGTTCAACCGGCTGACGGATTGCCCGCGCCTTCCCGCTGACAGAAAACCCGATGTTGACGGAATTGAAGAGTTTTGCGGGACGTACCTGAAAATATTCGTTTCCTCAAACGATATTTTATATAAGAAACCATGCCAAAGATGAAAAATATGCCTGAGGTGTTTTTGCGGTTATTCAGGGACGTCCTGCAGCATATCTCCATATTCAGTAATTCGGACAATGCCACGTCCTCCTCTCCAGCTAAATTTTCAGCATGTTACAAAGCCGCACTCGCTTCTTCCGGCTATAATGTGGTGGATGGAGCCTGTCGCTCCATCCCGGATTTTCTTGGTATGGCATTAACCAGGCACGCGCAAGTCTCGATGTAAATCTGGAAATATGAAAGCGTCCCTCATCGCTGGTTATCAGTTAAATTATTCTATTGATAAAACTCTGAATCGCACTTAAAATAGTATCCTAAAAATATTAGAACAGATATTTATTGGAGGTTATTATGAATACGATCACTGCCAACCAGCTTAAAACAAAAGGTGTATCAATAATTGAAAGTGAGCTGGTCAATGAAAATGAACTTGTTATTACGGTCCATGGCAAAGAAAAATTTGTTGTCATGAATATGGATCAATATAACTACCTGCGTGAATGTGAACTTGATGCAGCTTTACATGAAGCAAAAGCAGATTACCAAAAAGAAAATATTGTTGTCGAAAGTGTTGAAAAACACATTGAACGGATAACTGGATGAATTTTAAAATTGTTTATACAGACAGTTACATTAAAAGAGCAAAAAGGTTTGTTAAAACGCACCCTGAATTAATTGGGCAATATGAAAAAACATTGAAACTTTTAGAAATTAATCCTCACCACCCTTCTTTGCGAATGCATCAGCTACAGGGAAAGCTAAAAGATCTTCACTCTGTGACTATCAATATTTCGTACAGGATTACACTTGAATTCTTTTTCAACGATAAAGAAATCGTATTGGTCAACGTTGGCCATCATGACGAAGTATATTCATCTCTCTAAAAATCATCATTGCGGGAATCCTCAGATATTCGGTTTCCATAACACATTTATTTGATACATGAATCGGATGCTTCTAAAACCCATCGGGCAGGTCAGGGAGCCGCAGATTTTTGCGGTTCCCTGACGCCATACAAACAGCCAACCTGATCAACTGGCTGACGGCTAACCGAACGGGTGGAACTTTTTGGAAGTCTTCCCGGGTTCCTGGCTTCTTTGGGCTTCTCCATTTCGGCTTTTTTTACCTTATACTGCTTGTCAATCCGCGGGCGGAAAGCGATCCTGATTCGACTGAACACCATTGATTTCTGCTGATTGACTGTATAACTGAATGATAATACTAAAAATAATTGAATTTAAACGTAAATATTCGGTAAACTGGTTTCTTTTTACTCATCCTTTTCATATTCAGAAAAAAATCGAGCAAGCATCATTTTTTACGGGACACGCCAAATTATTTATGATATGGAATGTCCATGCTTGATCAA
>JBFXGD010000239.1:0-4518 GCA_050178385.1 Calditrichaceae bacterium | reverse complement strand
TAAAAGATAAAAGAGTAAGAACAGGCTGTTTCCCCCCGCCAAAGGGGGACTAAGGGGGTTGTTTGACTGGTCAAAATGGGAAGTAAGAAGTTGTCTGAACTTTGACGTGTCCGCCTTTGGTGGATTAAAATGATTAAATGATGACCATGATTAAGAATTTGGCTAACGTAGTGTCTGTTTTACCTGATAAATCATGAGGCCAGCCAGAGGATTCCTGCGGAATGACATGTGATGATGGTTACCGGGGAATCAGTACTCTCCCCGCATGTCACCCAGGATGGATCTTCTTCTGTCCCTGATAATCATGTTGTTAATTCCAATGTAACCGGTTTGTTTCTTTGGGGCGAATTTTCTGTTCCGGGCAAAATCACTGACATCCCCTCTATCCCCTCCCTTATGCATAAGGAAAGGGAAGGGAATGATTTATCAGGCCCGGGGTGGGTTAGGAAGTAAGAAGTTTAAGAAAAAAGATAAAAGAGTTAAGAGTTAAATGGTATGGCTCAATTCAATGCTATCATGCCGCAGGTATCTTCGTCTGACATGGTAATTTATGCGGACAAGCACAAAGATCCCTCCGGGATGACGGCCCTGAAGAGTCTGAAATATCGGACACCTACCCCAACACCTCCTACTCTTAACTCTTAACGCACTTTCTTTCTAACTTTATAATTCTGATTTATTGTTTTTTGCCTTGATGGAACAGGCCCTATCAAATTCACGGTGAATAGCGCAACGCCATCACCGTTATGTCGTCGGATTGCGGAATTCCACCGGTAAACTCCTGCACTTTATCAAGAACAGATTGGTTCAGTTTAGATAAATCAAGACCCGCATACTGTTTTAAGGCGGCCTTGAGACGATCTTCCGAAAACTCATTCTCCTCTTTGTCCATAGCTTCATCCACTCCGTCTGTGTGAAAAAAGAGGGTGTCCCCTTCTTTAAGAGAAATTGTTTGCGTTCCATATTGAAAATCCTTTCTAAATCCCAATGGAATGCCTTCCGCGTTGATTAGTGGATTAACTTCTCCGGACGGATTGATATGATAGGTTGGATTGTGGCCTGCATTACAATATTCCAATTCACCGGTTTGAATATTGAGGACCCCATAAAAGGCGGTAACAAAAATACTAAGGGGACTTTCCTGTACCAGGGTGTTGTTTACAGCAATGAAACAGTCTTTTACGGGAAGCCCCTTTACGGCAATGGATTTAATCGCGGTTTTACAAACGGCCATAAAAATAGCCGCCGGGATTCCCTTTCCGGAAACATCGCCAATACAGAAGCCTAAATGATCATCATCAATCATAAAAAAGTCATAAAAATCTCCCCCTACTTCCCTTGCCGGGATAATCAGTGCCGAAAGATCAAACTCTGTCCTGTCCGGAAAAGGGTTTTTTGCCTGCGGTAATATCGATAATTGGATGTTACGGGCAATATCCAGTTCCTGTTGTACCGCTATAATGCGTGTGCGCGCTTCGAGCGCGAGCTTAAGATTCGCTATTTCCATGACGCATTTACGAATCGTAATTTCCAGGTCTTCAAAATTAATCGGTTTAGTGACAAAATCGAAGGCACCCCGATTCATAGCGGTCCGAATATTTTCCATATCACCGTAAGCTGAAATGACCACAGCTTTCAGAATAGAATTTCGCATTTCACAAATCTTTTTCAATAAAGCAAGGCCACCCATCTGCGGCATGTTAATATCTGTCAGGACCAGGTCAATCGTTTTATCTTCCTGAAGAATATCAAGCGCCTGCAGGCCATTATACGCAGAGCAAAATTCAAATTCATTCTGGCGAATTTCCTTGCGGAATTTTTGACGAATTAATTGTTCTAAATCCGGTTCGTCATCGACGATTAAAATACGATATGGCATGCATTTTTCCCTTTTAGGTTTTGCTGCCGTTCAAATTTGGCAGACTTATAATAAACTCCGTGAACTCATATTCAGTTGATTCAAACCTTATTTCTCCTCCATGTTCTTTTACAATGATATCATATGCGATAGATAGCCCTAAACCGGTGCCCTCCCCGGAAGACTTCGTACTGAAAAATGGATTGAAAATCTTGTCGTGAATCTCTTTCGGGATCCCGGGTCCATTATCGCCAATACGGATTTCGATCTTATTTCCCAGGTTTTTGGTCTTAATCCAAATAGTTGGCGAAGAACCGAGGCGCGCATGTTCAGCGATTATTTTATCCGACAGAGCTTTTTGTTCAGAGTTCACATCGTTATTGCCTTTTGGCTTTGATGGTGAGGCCGCATAAAAGGCATTTTGGATAATATTTAGAAACACCCTGCTGAGATCCTGCGGTACCACATCAGGCTTACCAACAGAGCTGTCAAAATCTTTCTCGATCGTTATGTTAAATGATATATCCTGCGCCCTGAAACTGTGAAAAGCAAAACTGATATTTTCTTCCAGCATGGCATTTATGTCTGTTGCCCGGCGTTCGCCCAGTTTGCCCCTGGAATGTTGCAGCATACTGCGCACAATATTGTCGGCGCGCTTGCCATGCTCATTTATCTTAGCACTGTTTTCTTCCAAAGTCTTTATGATATCATCTATCTCAGCCCAGCTTGTAAGGCTAATTTTATCCTTCTGACTTTCCAGAACTTGCTGAAGTTCCTGCAAAAGCTCGGAAGAGATTCCCGCAAAATTTATGACAAAGTTTAAGGGATTTTTTATCTCATGCGCGATGCCTGCCGTAAGCTGTCCCAGAGATGCAAGCTTTTCCTGGGTCACAAGCTGCTCCTGCGTTTTTATTATTTTTTCGGTTTTTTCCTGGAGCATTTTGAGAGACCTGGCTTTTGATATTGCCGAAACAGCGTGTACGCGAAACCTGTTTAAAATTCTCGCGGCAGAGAGATCAAATGCCTTACTTTCGGAAAAACTGTCAAATACCACATAGGCTTCCAATTCATTTTCCCACTCTACCGCCATCACCAACATGGAGTTTGCCTTCTTAAACGATATAAATTTTTCATCACCGGGTAAATCGCCGGTTTTGCTGACAATATATATTCTCTCTTCAATTTCTTCAGAATTCACCGTATATCTGTTTTTTAATTCTTCCGGTAAAAATGAAATATTACTCAGGTCATCAACTTGATAACCCGAAGTGTATGCTACTCTGAACAGATTCTTATCATGATCGCGCAGGAACAAGGCGGCTTTTTCGGCCTGAGGGATAAAACTGATGGTTCTTTCCAAAAGTGACTTAAACAATGTTTCAAGATCATCCGCTTTATTAATCACACGCACTAATTTATCGACTGTTTCAAGTTCTTCCGCCTGTTTTTTTACCAGTTCTGCCTCGCGCAGCTTAGCCCTGTCCCGCTCGTTTCTGATCACTATTCTGCGGCCAATTCGATCGGCTGCAAAGACTCCGGCTAAAACCATTAAGCCATACAGAGTATAAGCCCACCAGGTAAGATACCACGGGGGAAGAACAGTAAAATGAAAGAAATCTTCCCTACCGGTTGTACCATATCCATTTTTCGACCGAACCCTGAATGTATATGTACCCCCGGATAGATTTGTATAATTTTTTTTAGAATCACTCGTCCATTTTGACCATTCCTCGTCGTTTCCGTCAAGAAAATACTGATAACGTGTGTCTTCAGGTTTATCAAAACTAACAGCCGAAAAATAAAAATTTATATTATTACTGGAAAAAGGAAGAATTGAACTATTATTGGCCTTCCCTGATCTTGGAGCTCCGCCATAAATGAGCGAATCATCCTCAACACTCACCTTTCTGATCAGCGTTGAGTAATTAATCCGGATGTTATTTTTTATATCAGGATTATAGCGAACCAACGCGTCTTTGGTGCTTATCCATAAAATTTCATTTTTTGATTTTTCATCATAATCAGAGTAAACGGCGGTAGAACTACCCAGCTCTAATCTTCTAAATTCGGGGATTGGATTCCATTTATATCTGCCGTCTTTTTGGAGAAATGCTTTTCCAAGTTCGTTCTTCCCGTTTTGCTGACTTATTATCCATAAATTATTATCGGTGCTTTTTTCAATCAACGAGATTGTATTTTGCGGACCGGAAATATTATCTCCCAGAGTTGAATCCGGTATAAAGCGTTGTGTTTCTTCATCAAATGCAAAGACACCAAGTTCAGTGGCAAGCAGCATTTTGTTCTGAACTTCAAAAATTTTCCAGGTTTCTCCAGGAAGGCCGTTCTGCTTGTTGTAATAGTCAAAATTAACATCTTTATCAATCCCATCGGAAAGCGCTTTCATATCCCCCGAGACATGAAAAAGACCAAGGAAATCTCCTCCCAGCCATAACCCGCCGTCCTTCTCTTCCACAATAGCATCCACGTAATCAGGAGTTTCAAAGGTGTACTCAACCTTGAATCGGTTCTTCTGTTTCTGAATGACGATTAATCCATCGCCGGTACCGGCATATATTCTGCCGGGAAATATTTTCGAAGTTATTAGACTCTCAGTGATGGCATTAACTAGAAATTTCTTGATATTATTATCATAAACAACA
>JBFXGD010000238.1:0-4537 GCA_050178385.1 Calditrichaceae bacterium | reverse complement strand
GACGATCATCGCCAGAATCGTCCAAATGGTAGGCCACAACCTGGTGAAGCCTTCCGTGAACTTTAAACCGATGGCCCAACCGGTCTCGAATAGCCCCGCAAGAACAAGAATTACCCAAGCCATATGGTTCCTCGCTGTTTTGTATGGGTGAACTACCCCAGATTTGAAATTTCAACGATAACATAAATATCAGAGCGACCTAAAACGCTTCTCCATTTTCTGATGGGCGCAATTGACGTTTACAAAAGAAAAAAGGGTTAACCGTGATTGGCTAACCCTTTGAAATAAAACCACTAAATTGGCACGCCTGGAGGGACTCGAACCCCCGGCCTACGGATTCGAAGATGTTTAGTTACATGTAACATATTGATTTTATAAGATGCAGATTGATGCGGGTTGCTTCAAAAATACCTCTCCATGCAACCTATGCGCAACCGGTGCACTCTGTTGCACAATTAAGAAAAAAAGGGTATTTTGCCTCTCAAATTTCAATACCGCAGGAGGTGTTTCCCAGAGCATGAATCTAATCCATCCAAAGTTGAATATTTTTGAAAATATATTTGCTGAAATATTTCCTGTTGAAGGTGATCAAGCCCAATTCAACCCAACCGCCGTTACCGAAGAAAACCTATATAAGCTTCTCCGTTATCCCTCCACTTTAATGGTAATCATTGCATCATATATTGATGAAGATAATCTGCCTAAACTGTTCGAAGAAATAAGTATATTTAACAAAGATAAATCAATTCAGGATTTAGCTGTAAACGAATTTTATTTAGATATCTACTATAAAGTTTCTCTTCTGTTCGATAACATAATAGCATCATTCACAATAAATGAAATTCAGGGGTTAATTTATTATACTAACTGTTATATCGCTCTTTGCAGCTTATTGATAATACACTTAAGGTCAATAGAGAGAAATGAGAATTTATCTGATGAGTATATTCCTCAAATACTTTCCACAGAATTGATAAAAAACGACAACTCATTGCTTACGAAAATGTTTATCCAAACGTGGATACATTTCAGCAATTCCATGTTTAAAATTAATTTTGGTAATATTCTCTCCAATCTTATTAAAAATCATAACGATTCTAAATCTCTAACTTTTTACTTGGAACTTATTAAACAATATTTTTACCAAACACAGGAATTGTGGAAATCAATCGAGCTGAGTTGGAATCGAGTTATCATCAGATTTCCAAAAAAAATTATAAATAACGAGTATATTGAAGCAGTTGTAACATATCTGAATAAAATGGATAATAATGATGGGTTATTGTATGCGATTAATCAATTTTTCCCATTAAAATGTCGTCTTGATTTAATGTATAACGATGCATCAAGAAATTATAAGAAGAAGTTTCTTAATAAACTTGAAAGAGAAAAGACACATACCTTGAGCGTTGATGAAAATATCTATTGGTTAAATATTATAGATGAGTTGGATAATATTCGCTCGGAGATGTTTAAGCTTAGCCTTCCACCAAGAGCAGAAAAAATAAAGTTGGATGATAATATCAAATCCAGCGAAAATATAAAACGTATTAATTTAGATTTTAGACAAAATTATTTAGAAACACTTAAAGCTAAATCGAAATATCTTCAAAAAGTCAAATTGTCACAACAACAGTTTCATAAAGATTTCATAAAGAAAAACTTATATCGTGATGTGATAAATCAACTGATAAGCTTAAAACCAGATAAGTTTAAAGGCCTTACATCAAACATTGTATATGATAGATATAAAAATCGACGTAACATGTTGAAATGTATATCAGTAAAAAATTAACAAATTAATAATATTACATAATCTTCACACATCACGTGCCAGTCCTTAGGTATTCACCAGACACGCAAATGTCATGGTGAAGTCGCATAATAATTATTTACATCAACCAATCACTTCCTGTGCTTTTGTTAATGCCTCATCAAACGTTTCTATTGTCGGAGGCTTTTTGATGCCCATGAAAGCCTCGATCGCCAGCATTTTATCAGCGATTTGATTATGATCGGTCATCCTGATCATTGTGCATCGAAGACATAATATCTGGACACTTCTGATGATGAATCCGATCATCAAGCATCATGAACCAGGGTCAAGATATTGGGAAGCGACTATTTATGGGGACAATGCATGAAAATGCTGTGGATACGAACAAAGATCGATCTGGGGCATAGATGAAAGACGTTACTCGGTTAACTTTGACCATGAAAAAGCCACGTCCCTGATGTGATCCCTTCCGATATTTCCTCAGTTATTCAAAAGCGTATATTTCCCAGATCCCGTATCTTACTTATCCCATTCTCATATAGATATAATAATCAAACCATTATATCCATTAACCCAAACGAAAGGAAATAGTTATGGATTGGGTAAAAATTGCAAAAGAAAGCATTCAAGGGGCCTGTATTGGCGCTGGAGCGTCACTACTCCTCGCTACGAATTCCTGGACTGGAGCACTCCTCCTGTCCAAGGGAACCATCATGACATGTGCAGGAATGGGTGCAATTTCAGGCGGTGTTTCCGCTGCATTTGGTCCGACAATTGAAGAAATTGTAAAAGAATCAAGCCGGCAGATCATTGAAAATACGAAAGCTGCCATGAATGCCAACAAGGCTCCGAAAGCTGAAGCTGCATAGGTGTTTACCCTGACTTACAAATAGTCAGGGGACATCCTGGCTATTTGTTTTTTTAAAAATATATCAAATATAGAATGACACCATGTACGGGCACAGCACGCCGTGCACCTATCCATCTGCTGGCAAAATCAAACCGGTCAACCGATTAAAACTGGTTTCCACTTTGACCGGCACAGATACAGTTGTCCGGTCAGTCGGCATGGGTACGGATTGCCGGATTGACGCACAGCCAGATTGGTGATACAGACAACAAACTTCGGGATGTTCCGGTAGAAATTCATCATTCGATCCTGCCGGTCAAGCATCACGGGTCAATTCATTCACAATCCTGCAAATTCAGTTATGCCTGTCAAAACTATATGACACCCATTTTCTACCAAAAACTGATCCGGGACCGGATACCCGAAATCATAAAGCAATCCGGCAAGACACCCCAATTCCGGACACTGGGCGAACTGGAATACCGGAATGCGGTTGGTACCAAAATTCTGGAAGAGGCCCATGAACTGTTTGCCGAATGGCAGCGGGATGTACGGCAATACCTCCCAAATATATCGAAACGCTCGTTCGATGGCTCGATCAAAGCCGTTATCCGGTGTTGGTCCAGTTGTCTTCCGAAGAATACAACCGTCTGAAACAGCACTGCCAGCTTCCACAACGAATGCCGGAACGGAACATGCTTTTCGAATTCCATCCACAATTGTACCGAATGAACCTGCAGGAGATGTTCTGATGCATAGATCATTATTTTTCAAACTGATAATGGCATGGATACTGGTTGGGTTTGCAGCAGGTTGTGCCAGCACAGATGGGCAGCCACTCAAGCCGGTTGTCGATGAACGACTTCCCAGGCCCACAACGGTATTGATCGCCGATTTTGCCTCCGATACTTCTGAAATTAGTCAATCTGCCAGTCTGCTGTCACATATTGAAAAAGGTATCCGGGATAATACTCATACCGCCGAAGAAATACAATTGGCCAAAGAAGTGGCAGATGCCCTGGCTGGCGAACTGGCGGCCAAAATCGCATCGATGGGTTTGAATCCGGTACGTGTTCCCCCAGATACAAAAATATCCCGGGACTCAATCCTGATTACCGGAAATTTTGTATCCATTGATGAAGGAAATCGGCGGCGCAGAAATCTTATCGGCTTGGGCGCAGGAAAATCCTCTCTGGATTGTACTGCTGGCATATTTACGGTTGAAGGCTCTGGTGTTCGCCAACTCACAGCCTTTGACGCGCAAGTTGACAGTCGGAGGATACCGGGGGTTGCCGTCATGGGACCGGCCGGCAAGGCTGCCGGAGCTGGCACAGGGGCGATTGTTTCATCCAATTTGGCAATGAGCGGGCTCAAAAGCTATCACTCGGCTTCCGTTCAGTTGGCCAAAGGCCTTGCCGAAAATATTGCGGTTGAAGTGGGAAAAATACTTTCTCAAGCAGGGCTGGATTCATCCCGGTACAGACCGGTAAATTGCCGGGAATTGGATCACAAAAACCCAAAGCCGGATTTATTCCTTCATGACGATATACACCCATCCGGGCAACAATTTTCCGCAATCCGAAATCGCATCGGGAATACCGGCTGAACACATTTCCGATATTCTGAATCGTGGCGCCAGAAAACGGTACCGACCCGGTGACGTGCTTTTCCGCCAGGGTTTTCCGGCTGACCAGTGTTATTTTGTTCTGACGGGCCACCTGAAGTTGGTCAAGACGCATGAACAGGGAAAAGAAACCATCCTCCGATATATCGGCCCCGGAGAACTGGCAGCGGCCGTAGCGGTTTTCAAGGAAACAGATTATCCGGTCACGGCGGAAATCATCGAAGATTCTGAAGTGGTTGGCTGGGATAAAAATACCATTGTTGCGCTGATGCTGCAATATCCGAAC
>JBFXGD010000237.1:0-4542 GCA_050178385.1 Calditrichaceae bacterium | reverse complement strand
AAAATCGTTGATGCTTTGAGGGCAGTGTAGAAGAAAAGTAAGAAGTAGGAAGTAGGAAGTAGGAAGGTTAAGATAAAAGATAAAAGAGTGAACTGCATCTTTCATCCTTCTTCTTACTTTCTCAAATCATGTCCATCAATTAATCACACAAATCAGAGTTCGGATTTCTTAATTGTCTGAACTGTGATTCGCCTGATTACATGATAGGCGATGATTTAGGATTCTCAATTATAGACTCTTTCAATAATGTAAATCCTTCATAGGTGAATAGGTTACACTTCAGACCGTCTTTTTTGCTTCAAATCCCGCACAATCCCATACGGCGAAAGAATAACCCCCTTAGTCCCCCTTTCCAAGGGGGAACCTGATTTCTCTTAACATTCATATTCCCTTCTTCCTGACGGGGTATGGAGCGGACGCGCAAAGATCCCTGCGGGATGAAACTTTGATGATTTTCCGGTTGTGCGCGGATCAATGATGATCGTTCTCCCAATTCTTCTCTTTTTTCTTTTATCTTTTTTCTTTTTTCTTGTCCTCCTTCCTACTTCCTACTTTCCCCTTTGTAAGGTTTTTCAATCCGCTTCGTCTAAGTTATCAAATTCAACTATTAATCAACTAATCACAATCCAACAGGAGAGTTATCATGAAGAAATCAACAATGGGCGGTAAAATGGGTTCATTGGCGACCGGATCAATTATACTCGGCGCTTTAACAACAATGGGTGCGGGTACCGCCGCCGCGGGTGTGTTTTCATATTCACCGCTGGGATCAGGCGCTGAAGTTCGAAGCGCGTTAAGCAACATGAATTCCGCCGCCAAAAGACCGGCTGAACTCAAATGCGCTGGTGAAACAAAAACCGACGCCAAAAAGGATTCAAAGTCCGCCGAGGCAAAATGCGGCGAAGGTAAGTGCGGAGAATCAAAGGCCGATGCCAAAAAAGCAGGCGCGGTAAAGGATTCTTCAGCGATGGATTCAAAAGCGGCCGAAGCCAAGTGCGGTGAGGGTAAATGCGGGGAATCGAAAACCGACGCGAAAAAAGCGGGAGCGGTAAAAGATTCTGCTGCGGTAGATTCAAAAGCGGCCGAAGCCAAGTGCGGTGAAGGCAAATGCGGTCAATAAGTTCGGCACCTAATATACGGAACTCCAATGGAACTGGCGGGCCCCGGAAGGGCGGGCAGGCTCTAAGGGGCCTCCGGAGGGGCCGGGAACGATCCCTGCCCCTTTTAGTCGCAATCAAAACAATAAGGAAAAACAATGATACACGGTGCAGGATTGGGATTTCGCCGCGATCTGGCGGATGATCTGATAAACGCGGAAACCGACAAACCGAATTTTGTGGAATTCGCGCCGGAAAACTGGATGGGTATGGGCGGATTTTGGAAGAAGAAACTTGAGAATGTTGTGGAAAAATACCCGCTTCTGTGTCACGGACTTTCACTTTCCATCGGCAGCCCGGAGCCGCTGGACTGGAGCTTCCTGAAAGAGCTGAAAGCGTTCCTGGACGCATTCCCGGTTCAGATCTATTCGGAGCATCTCAGCTACAGCAAATGTGATAATGCTCATTTATATGATCTGTTGCCGATTCCCTTTCGTGAAGACGCTGTCAGCCATGTTGTGGAGCGAATACGACAGGTCCAGGATTTTCTGGAACGGCCAATCGCGATCGAAAATGTCTCCTATTACACCCCGGTAGCCGCGGAAATGACTGAGGCAGCCTTTATCAGGGCGATTGTTGAAGAATCGGGCTGTAATCTGCTGCTCGATGTGAACAATATTTATGTAAACGCCTTCAATCATCAGTATGACGCGAAAAAATTTCTCAGCCGGCTGCCGCTCGAAAAGGTTGTTTATATCCACATGGCCGGGCATGAGCAGGTCAGTCCCGATTTAATTATCGATACGCATGGACAGCCGATCATCGACCCCGTTTATGATTTATTTGAATGGACAATTGATCATGTCAAACCGGTTCCGGTGCTGCTCGAACGGGATTATAATATCCCCGAATTTGAAGAACTGCAGAATGAGCTTGGCCGGCTGCAGAGTATTATGGATAAAAAATGGGAAAAGCGATATGTATTTGCGTAAAGAAACCCGTCAAATTCAGAGCGCGCTTGCGGCGTATTGCCGCTCCGGTGAACTAAAACCGATCGAAGGCGCCCGTACGGACCGGCTTCATCATTACAGGCGGCTGGTATTTAATGTCATCGATAGCACGCTTGAAGGCGCCTATCCGCTGACACGGCAAATCCTTTCTGACGATGAATGGGATCAACTTGTCAATGATTTTTTTCGCAATCATGATGCTTCATCGGAGCGGATCTGGAAGATGCCATTTGAATTTTATGAATATTGCCTGGCAAATAATTACAGTGAGAAACTAAGTCGACCATATCTGGATGATCTTCTCTATTTTGAATGGATTGAGATTCATATCCACACCATGCCGGATCAGACCATTCCCGGGCATGGGAAATTGGGCGATCTTCTCACCGATGAGCTGGTCATCAACCCCGAATACATGCTGCTTCACCTGGAATACCCGGTTCATAAACTCCCTGCCTCCCGGCTTGAAGCTTCCAGGGGAAATTACTATGTACTCGTATTTCGCGAACAGCAGAATTTGACGGTACGTTTTATGGAACTGTCAGCGGGATTCGCTCTGTTGTTCAATAAATTGTCACGGGATGGAATAATCGCCAAAGAGGCACTGTTTGATACCGGCAGACAGCTGAATATAACCGATGAACAGATATTGATACAACTTGGCCTTCCGTTTCTGAATGATCTGTACACCCAGGGAATCATATTAGGATTTAAATAGAGATGGATCTGGCCCTAAAAATGAATAGAGGAGAAGAACGTGATCGAAATGTATCTATCAATCAAGGATAAGCTAAGTAATTTAAAGGATCTGCCGCCATTATTATTCCGACTTATACTTTCATATGGCTTTTACGGGCCGGCAATGAAAAAATTGAACAATGTGGATCAGATTGCCCAGTGGTTTGCCAGTATGAATTTCCCCTTTCCGACGCTTAACGCGTATCTGGCCACGGCCACGGAAACAGCGGGATTTGTTTTGCTTTTTATCGGCCTCGGAACAAGGCTCATCACGATTCCCCTCATGATAGTAATGCTGGTTGCTATTTTTACAGTGCACATCAGCAACGGTTTTGCCGCGGGAAACAACGGTTTCGAGATACCATTTTATTATCTGTTGATGCTGATAAGTCTTTTCATCACCGGGCCGGGCAAGATCAGTCTTGATTCTTTGATTGAAAAGAAGATTAAAGAATAGGAGACATTTCATACCGGCAGCGGTAAAAGTACAATAATTATGGGAAAAATTAACAATTACAACGCCAGGTCGCAAAAAGCGCTGATATTCATTCCGGATATCAGCGGTTTTACCCGATTTATCAATGATACGGATATAAGTCACAGCCGCCATATTATAAGTGAACTGCTTGAAGTTATTATCGAATCCAACGAACTCAACCTAAAGGTTTCAGAAATTGAAGGTGACGCCGTTCTGTTTTATCAGACTGGCGGGATTCCCGATGCCTGGCAACTTGCCGCTCAGGTAAAGAAAATGTTTATCAATTTTCATAATTACCTGAAAATAATTGAACGGGATAATGTCTGTCAGTGCGGCGCGTGTTCGATGGCTCCGGGACTGACGATTAAATTTTTCGCTCACTCAGGCGAAATAAGTCTTTCGCGGATAAAAGGGCGGGAACAACTGATGGGAAAAGATGTCATCCTGGCGCATCGGATTATGAAAAATGATGTTCCCGGGAATGAATATCTCCTGATCACAAAACCCTATTTGGATCATGAAGCGCTAACCGGCTCTCTGGATGCTTTTGACTGGTCCGATTTGCGTTCCGGAGAGTCGGGATATGAGCATATCGGCATCGTTCCCTACAAGTACGTCACTCTTACACCTTTAAGGACGGAGGTAGTGACTCCGCCGATGCACAAATCGGCGGAAAAATATGATAATCCGGTATCCATTGATATTACTGTTGACGCTCCCGTCGCGGTTGTTTATGACTTGATCATTGATCTGAACACTCGCTCGAAATGGCGGTACGGTTTAAGAAATATTTGGTTTGACAGCGAAGCGGTTCCTCGTATCGGCTCAGTGCATGTTTGCGATCTGGAAATGGGAAAGACCAGGATTGAGGCAGTCGAAATGTTTGCCGATGAAGGTTCCAGGGAATACGCGGAACGTATGCTCGATAACCGGTTTTTCCCGGAAGCGACCACGTTTTTCAATCTGAAGCCAGGTGAAAATGGAACGGAGCTGCATGTTGAGTTTCACTATCGCAGAAGAGCTGTCATGGGATGGTTAATCGATTTAATGATGCGCAAAAAAGTGAAAAACAGTATGGAGCGTTCAGCAGGAAATCTGAAAAACCTATGTGAAGAGATAAGCCGTGAAAAAAAAGATCCATCCGCAATGAGGGAAAAGTCACTTAACCAGGATTGAAAAAAGTTAAGAAATGATTCTCTCAGAATACCGCGGGTTTTCT
>JBFXGD010000236.1:0-4566 GCA_050178385.1 Calditrichaceae bacterium | reverse complement strand
TTTCGCGCCGGTATCGGCTACGCGTCATCCAGAGTGATCGATTTTTCGGAAAATGAAACCTTTTTTATCCGGTTAACTCTTTACCGGCCTGATTTCTAAATTCGACATTTTTTTTCCCGTGATTTTTGCGCTCAGCATCATTGTAAGCGCGAATCCAAAATTGACCGGCAGAATCAATGCCATTTCGAGCCAGTTATTCTGATCGAATAAGGGAAATATTTTAATCAGGACGGCCGCCATACTGCCCGCCGCCAGAATATACCAAATGACAGTGATCCATTTGATCATGTTCTCCTTACCTGCCGCCAGAAGTATTCCCAGTATGAAAAGAGCAAAGGTTAGAGGATTAGAGATCAGAAGATTTTCATTGTTATGAGTCACCACATGATCGGTAAAAAACGACATCAGAAATAAAGCCAGTCCAGGCAGACCGATGATCAGACCGATCAGGCTGTTATAGATCCCGAAACTGATCCGCGCGCCTTTTCCACCCGCCGCAAGCGGTTTTGTATGCAGCAAAGCGATTACCGCGAGAATGATTCCCGTCAATAAAGCCCCCGGCCAATGGACCGGCACCTTTTCGGGAACGCCTTGACGGTCAGCCTTAAAATAAACAAATTGATTGGAAACGAGTTTCCTCTTATGCCCCGATTCATCGTTATACTCCAGCTCCCCCACATACTGCTCCAGCTTATCGGGAAGGAACATATCATCCCATTTTTCAATCGGCTGATCGATGCTGTTATTCATCAGATACATCAGCAGAATTTCCATCGGCGGCACATGAGACGAGTAGCGGCGGGTATGATCCCTTAGCGTCATATCCGAGGGCGATTTTGTCGCGGTGGCGAATTGACCGTCCACTGCCTTGTCGATGATATCCCGCAGACGCGTGGAGCAGTTATCATAATAATGATCGTACAGATATTCCCTGTTTTCGGGCCGGACATTCCAGGCCAGAGTCCGGGCCATCTCAAGTTTTTTAGCCGGGGTTAAATCCAGAACCTGAATTCGGATCTCCCTGTTTTCGTTACGGTATCTCAGAAGGGTTTGGCCTACTCCGGCATCCCCCGCCCAGAATACCAGCCTTCCCGTGGCAAATTTCGCCAGCATATCATCATCGAATGAAAACAGACCAAAGTTGTAGATTTTCGAAACTTTCAGAACTGAATCGGTTACTACAATTGTTGTATGTCCCCACCAGTTATTGACTTCATCACCCGGGCCGAAAGTGACCAGCATGATTTCCAGGTCCGCCCCCCGGCTTCGTCCGTCTTCCCAGGGAACAGCGGCGGATACTTTTATATTCAGCAGGAAGATCAGTGTCAAAACCCACCGGATCCGTCTATTCAATTCTTTTGACCACACTTATTGCTCCCGGTCTCTGCGCTAATCCATTATAGATATCCAAACGGCTTAATATAGGCAATAAGATAAAGCAAAACGACGATAATTGCCTGAGAATATTTAAAAAGTTTCATTTTTTTTGCAGCGGATTCAAGAATCTCTGTTCTTTGATCGGAACTATCAGCCGCCTGTTTTCGCAGTTTAAACGCTTTGGAGCCCAGGGCGCTCATCAATCCAAAATAAACGACAAAAAGAAACAGCTTGAGATAGATCCATACCGAACCGGTCATGAAAAATATCGTTCCCATTTTTCCACCGATCAGGAAAGTGACCAATCCTAAATAAAGCGTGACCTTGTGCATCATAAAAAAAGACTGATTTAATTTTAAGTAACCCGGAGAATCAATCCCCGTCTTCGCCAGCCGCGCGTCCATTATAAAAGCCGCGATAGCATAAATCGCGATCAGAACAGCAATAGCGTAATGTGAATAAAAAAAGATATCCTGCATCATGTAATTTTCCTCTCTGTAGAATTGTTTGAAACTATTGGCCCTAAAAAAAGGCTGAAAGAGATGTGCTAACGCAACTAATCTGCTATTTAGTTCATCATTTCTACAAAACAGCAAAAATGAGTTTTCCGGATTTTAGTCTGGATAGAAAAAGCGTCATAATTTTGCCGGATATTTCCACAGGTGAATGAGAATAATTTACTTTTCCATTGAGGGAATGAATAAATCAGGTTTCTGCGTTAATTAAAACAAATCAACAAAATATATACACTCTTTATAGATAAAGAAGGAGCTTTGAATGCTTACAATGAGACCGGGTTATCCGGAAGAATTGGTCAAGCCGATGCGTGAAGAACTGACTTCCGCCGGTGTAAAGGAATTAAGAACCCCCGAGGAAGTTGATCATATGATGACGGATGAACAAGGAACCATGCTGATGGTCATCAATTCTGTCTGCGGCTGCGCCGCCGGTAACGCCAGACCCGCGGTAAAAATGTCACTGAATAACGAAATCCTGCCGGATAAAATAACCACTGTGTTCGCCGGAGTTGATCATGAAGCTGTCGAGAAAGCCCGCTCATATATCCTGGGCTATCCGCCATCTTCCCCTTCCATCGCTTTGTTTGAAAACGGCCGGCTTCTACATATGATACCGCGTCACAATATTGAAGGACGCACGCCTGAGGATATCGCGAATGAACTCAAAAGTCTTTTCAATACACATTGCAGATAAATCATTTGAGTAAAAGAAAAAACGGGACAATATATGTTCGATGCATTATCAGATAAAGCACAATTATGGATTTACGGGTTTTCAAATAAACTTTCACCATCTCAAAAAGGTATCGTCCAGACGGTTTTTGATGAATTTGTGAAATCCTGGAACGCGCATGGGAAGCCCGTGAAAGGTGACTTTGAGATTCTTTACGACCGCTTTATAGTCCTTGCGGCGGAAGATACCGTCTCAGGCTGTTCCATTGACAGCAGTACCGGAATTCTAAAAGAGTTGAAACTGCTTCACGATATCGACGCGATGGATCAGAATCTTATTTTTTACAAAATTTCGGAGATCAGATCGGTAAACCGGCAAATGTTTCAGAGTCTGGTTGACCGGGATTTAATCAAACCGGATACGGTTGTGTTCAATCTTTCGCTGACTCATTTAAGGGAGTTACGCTCCGGAATGTTTGAACGGCCATTCTCTGAGAGCTGGCATAAAGAAGCATTCCGAAAATCCGCCTGATATCCGTAAGAGAGTATGAACCGGGGCGGTTTCATTTGCCGGATGCTCCGGTTCCTTTTTTTATGAGAAGGATGTCTTAATCAGAATTATCGGAATAAATTTAACTCAGTCTTCCCTCACAGAGCTTTCCGAATTCTGATAATTTTTAAACATTTGATCAGTTTTTTTCTTTTTTAAAATAATTTGTGCAATTAATCAACAGTTTTGTTAATATCAAACATATATTAAAAGTTATTAACAGCATGAATGATCTTTGCGGCCTACTATCCTTTGCTTTGTTCAGAAGTCATGCCGGGCAAAAGTGCCCGCGCGATTTTATCATTCAGGGAAGCATCACTTTAACGGGATTTGTAATTCAAGTCGATCAATTAAAATCGGGAGAGATTAAATTGAAAGGATATGCAACCCCTGAAATGACCAGGCAATATGCCCTCTCACATTCTGAATTACAGTATAATCAAATAGGTTCAACCAATCTGATGGTCAGTCAGGCCGGTTTTGGAACGTACCGGGTGGACGTGTCCATCGATGCGCATCATCTGGCGCTCACTGAAGCTCTTTTGAACGGAATCAATCTGATCGATACAAGTACTAATTATGCGGACGGAGGATCAGAAAAACTCATCGGAATGGTGTTAAAAAATCTGATCGAGAGCGGGAAGATAGAACGCGATTCGATAATCGTTGTCTCCAAAGCCGGATATCTGCAGGGTCAGAATTATCATATAAGTCAGCAGCTTAAATCACAGAATAAACCCATCCAGGAGCTGGTTGAATACGGGGAGGGAATTGAGCACTGTATTCATCCTGATTTTATCGGAGAGCAGTTAACGCGAAGTCTGAACCGGCTTCAGCTTGACACTGTGGATATTTATCTTCTGCACAATCCCGAATATTATCTCGGCTGGGCAGTCCGGAATGGTATCTCTATGGCAAAAGCCCGGGCTGAATATGACCGGCGCATCAAAAATGCCTTCGTGTATCTTGAGACGGAGGTAAAAAAGGGCCGGATTCAATACTATGGAATCAGTTCCAATACATTTCCGGTATATTCTGACGATCCGCAATTCACATCACTTGAGCGGGTCTGGGAAATCGCGGAATCCATATCGCCCGATCACCATTTCCGGGTTATTCAGCTTCCGTTAAATCTGTTTGAAAATACCGCTGTCACCCTCTCAAACCAATCCGGCAATAAAAGCGTTCTTCAGTTTGCCGCGGAAAAAAAAATAGCCGTTCTGGTTAACCGTCCGCTGAACGCCTTCATTTCAAACAAACTTTTCCGTCTGGTTGAGTTGCATCATGTTGAAAAACCATCCATGCCGGTCACAGAAGGACTTTTAAAAAAAATCATCGATGAAGAAACTGTTTTTATAAAAGATATTCTGCCAAAACTCAATATGGAGAAAAACACCCGGAAACAATTAACGGGACTGCTTTCTACTGGACCATATCTGGCGCTTAACT